>NZ_CP097122.1:300000-487500 GCF_024029775.1 Fructobacillus americanaquae | reverse complement strand
ATGGCTGGCGGTTATCGTCAAGTGACGGAGCAAAAAAAGAGCTAAAAAAAAAGAATCGCTTAGCGATTCTTTTTTAGTAACTATTAGAAGCGAGATTGGTGAGCGGCAACTGATTTTCGAATTGCAGCACGGGAAACCTCTTCATAGTTTTCTTGTTCTTGTTCCTGTGGTTCTTGGACTAATTTTTTGTAGCCAAAGCCAGCTGAAAGAACGGCTAGGACTGAACCAAGTACGCCTGTTGCCAATCCGAGTTTAAAATCTTTTTTCATCCTCAATCTCCTTTCTATCTTTTCTTAATATTATCGTTGAAATAAAAGACTTTGTAAATCCCTATTTGTAAAATGGAGGTGGAATATGGCAATCCCAGTAATTGTAATTGCAGGCCCGACTGCTTCTGGTAAATCAGATTTGGCAATCCGGCTAGCTAAAAAATATCACGGTAATATTATTTCGGCTGATTCTTTGCAGGTATACCAAGAACTCAATATTGGTACAGCCAAAACACCGGTTCAAGAACGTGGGGGGATTCCTCATTATTTGCTTGATGTGGTCGATCAAGCTGCTGATTTTTCAGTGGCTGATTTCATATCATTAGCAGATCAGGCAATTTTAGAAACGGTTAAATCAGGACGAGTCCCAATTGTGGTTGGGGGAACTGGTTTTTATGTCAAAGCACTGCTAGGTTTTCAGTCATTGGACTTTGCTCAATCTGATGAAGAAGAAGTTCGAGCAGATCAGGAAAAGCCTTTAGAGGAACTGCAAATTAAATTGAGGCAAGTGGCTGACGAAAAGTTATTGGCTCGAGTTGATCTACAAAATAAAGAGCGGGTCATTCGCGCAATCCAAATCGCGTGTCACGGTCAAGTTAAGCGCCCCAAACGCCCAGACTATACCCCCCTTATTTTGGCCTTAGATTGGCCAAGAGAGGTCTTATATGACCGTATTAATCAGCGCGTTCAGCTGATGATGGATCAAGGACTTGAAAGAGAAGCCAAAGGGCTCTATGACCGTGGTGGATTGAGTTTGCAGGCCGGCCGTGGTATCGGTTATGCTGAACTTTATCCTTTTTTTGAGGGACAGCAGAGTCTTTTAGAAGCTGTCGCAACTATCCAACAAAATTCTCGGCGCTATGCCAAACGACAATTAACCTATTGGCGTCATCAAATTCCGGGGTTACAATGGATTGATGGTCAAAACGCATGGGAAATTGCTGATCAGCAAGTTGCTAATTTTTTGAAAGAATATAAGCAGTAAAAAGGGGTGACTAATGGATTTTGTACAAGCTTTAATAGATTTAAAAGATGGAAAAATTGATCATTTTGATGTTGATCCCGAAACCTTTCCGGCGTTTCAAAAAGCCTGGTCTGCTTTTCCTTATCAAAACACAGTGAAGGGAATCGCCCAAAGATCAGGAAAAGTGACGTATATTCAGACAAAATAGACTGTTGTAGCGATTAAAATATGCTACAATAATATTTAAGTAAACTATATTAAAAATGGCCGGGCTCGCTTTTTTCGGGTGTCGACTTTAATTGAGAGGCAAAATCGTGGCATTATCATTTGGACAACATAACGTTGGTATTGACTTAGGAACGACAAATACTTATGTATACGTCGAAGGAAAGGGAATCGTTTTACGTGAACCTTCAGTTGTTGCACGTAACACTGAAACGCAAGAAGTGATTGCCGTCGGCTCTGAAGCCCTCGACATGCTTGGCCGGACGCCTGCAAGTATCGCAGCTATTCGTCCAATGCGCGATGGCGTGATTGCTGATTATGACACGACCGTTGCCATGATTTCTTATTACTTGACGAAGGCACTCGGAGGTCGCGTTGGTAAGCCATACGTGACACTTGGAGTACCTGCTCGGATTACGGCAGTTGAACGTCGTGCAGTCATTGATGCTGCCCGTGTCGCTGGTGCGCGTGACGCTTATGTCATCGAAGAGCCATTTGCGGCTGCAATTGGTGCTGGCTTACCAGTGATGGAACCAACAGGTTCAATGGTTGTTGATCTTGGTGGTGGGACCACGGATGTTGCAACAATTTCACTTGGTGGTATTGTTGCGGCTCGTTCAACTCGTTTTGCGGGTGACAAGCTCAACGAAGCAATTTCATCATTTGTCCGCAATAATAACAATTTGGCAATTGGTGAAGCAACTGCAGAACGTTTGAAGATTGAAGTTGGGACTGTTTCTTTGGAAGATGCCAAAATGATGGAACCAACAAAGGCTCGTGGCCGCGACTTGTTGACTGGATTGCCAAAAACCATTGAAGTTTCGGCTTATGACGTGGCCACTGCAATCCAAGATCCAATTAACGAAGTAGTTAATTCAATTCGGGAAACTTTGGAATCAACACAGCCTGAAATTTCTGCCGATGTGATTGACCATGGAATGGTCTTAACCGGTGGTGGGGCACAGTTACGCGGTTTGTCAACCTTGATTGAAGAAGTGACGAAGGTTCCCGTCATTGTGGCGGAAGATCCTTTGGATGCTGTTGTCAAGGGTGTTGGTGAGTCATTGAAGTCTTTGGACGTTTTGCAACGAAACTAATAAGACAGGTCAGGTAAACTGCCAAAAAGCGTAGCGCTTGCGCTGCGCTTTTCTTTTCTAGGCAGTTGGTGTGAAAAGGATTATTCCATGCGTAAGTTATTTTCATCCAAAACGGCTGTAATCTTAATGATTTCAGTCATGGTTATTGTTGGCTTGATTACCGGATCAAATTGGTGGGCCAGTAAAACCAATACGCCACCTTTTTTTCAGCGCGCAGTTAATGATATCACTGGTGGTGTTTCACGCCTGATTGCCGTGCCAACCAATGCCATTGGGACACGGGCTAATTCAATTTCAAATTTGATGTCAACATTTGACGAAAATCAAAAATTGAAGGCTAAGTTAGACGGGTACGCGCAAAACCAGGTTAAGATGCAAACCTTGGAAGAGGAAAATAAGTCGTTGAAGAAGCAGCTTGGCTTGAAAGCCACGTTGACGGATTATGAAACAATTTCTGCCGTGACGATTGCTCGCTCGCCGACTACTTGGCAATCACAGCTTGTGATTAATAAGGGGGCCAAATCAGGATTGAAAAAGGGCATGCCTGTCCTTGGTGATTCTGGCTTGATCGGTCGTATTTCAGAAGTGAATACGGTCAATTCGAAGGTGACGCTGATTTCTGATACGAGCGAGGATACAAATCGCTTTGCAATCACTGTTAACGGTAGTCAAGGCGATGTCAATGGTATTATTACTGACTATGATGCGGACCAGAAGTTACTCATTATGGGGCAAGTCACTGAGAGTCAGACGATTAACCCTGGTGATAAGGTTGTGACTTCAGGATTAGGTGGATCAATGCCGTCTGGGATTCTAATCGGGAAGGTGGCAAAGGTCACGACCGATGATTACGGTCTATCACGTAAGATTTATATTCAATCGAGCTCTGATTTGAGCAGTTTGAGTACTGTTTTAGTGGCCAAAACAAAGGTAGGGTCATAATATGGCAGGTTGGCAATTTATTCGATTTCGGATTGTGTATCCGCTAATTTTACTTCTTCTGTTTTTCATTGATGGAAATATTATGTCTTCGTTTGGCACTTTTCTACTCCATCCACCGTTTCATATCATTCCAACGCTCACGTTGATTTGGTTTTTCTATGCCATTCAATTTGAGGCCACAACCTTTGTGCCTTATTATTTCTATGTAGTCGTGTTTGGCTTACTTTTTGATGTTTATTACACGGGCATTATTGGTACTTATACGGTTGCCTTTTTAGCCGCCACGATTTTGATGGATAAGTTGCATCCTTATTTTGATGAACGCTTAATGTCTGGGATGCTCCTGCTATTAGTTGGCCTATTGGCTTATCTTGTGGTAACTTATTTTGCCGGGTCAATGATTAACATTGCCAATTTGTCACCCTTTGCATTTATCATTCAAGATGTTTTGCCAACGGCGACTTTGAACTTAGTCCTAGCAGCTTTAGGTTATTATCCGACCTGGTCTTTGTATCAAAGATTAATTTAAACTTGCTTTTTTTACCGGGCCAGGGTTATAATGACTTCAATTAAAACGTTGACTAGACGAGTAACTAACAAATTCTTTTCAGGAAGCTTACGGCAATTGAGAGTAAGCAAGAATTGTTGGTGAACCACACCTAGGAGTGTGCTATTGAACCTTAAGTAGGTAGCATCGGTTGTGTCCGTTATCGCACTGGTTGTTAGGAAACTAACACCACGAGGTTTCTTTAGTAATAGAGAAACAACGATGAGGTGGGACCGCGTCTATTCGCCCTCTAAGTGCTGTGCACTTAGGGGGTTTTTTATTTCCCATCGTTTTAATAGTTTAATAGTGAAAGTGGGGAAATCCTGATGAAATATTTTTTTGAAATACTACCAAGCATTGCCACTGGCTTGCAAATGACCCTGGGGGTCTTCTTTATTACGATTGTTGGGTCAATTCCATTGGGAATTTTAGTTTCCTTGGCAATGCGGTCACCATACTTTAGCGTGCGTTGGTTGGTGAATGGCTATATTTGGCTGATGCGGGGAACGCCTCTTTTATTGCAGCTGATTTTTATTTATTATGGTTTGGCTATGGTCGGCATTTCCTTCTCACGGTTTGATGCCGCGGCCTTTGCCTTTATTATTAACTATGCAGCTTACCTGGCAGAAATTTTTCGTGGCGGCCTTCAAGCTATCCCACAGGGTCAATTCGATGCCGCTCAAGTCTTGGGCTTGAATAAGGTTCAAACTTTTTTCAAGATTATCTTGCCACAAGTGATTAAAATTGTTGTGCCATCATTTGGAAATGAGGTTGTTAACCTAGTTAAGGATACCTCTTTGATTTATGTGATTGGACTGGGTGATATCTTGCGAGCCGGTTCAATTGCAGCCAGTCGGGACGTTTCATTAGTACCATACTTAATTGTCGGCTTGATGTACTTGGCCATGGTAGCAGTCGTTACGGTTGCCCTACGCCGTAGTGAGAAGCGTTTGAGTGCTTGGAGGTAAGACCATGATTGCGATTAAAAATTTGACAAAAGCCTATGGCGATAATGTGATTTTTAAAGATTTATCACTGAAGATGGATGATGGTGAAATCCTGGTAGTAGTGGGACCCTCTGGTTCCGGTAAAACAACTTTTATTAAGACCCTAACCGGTTTAGAGGATGCTAGTGCTGGTGAAATTGATTTGAATGGCCAGACCTATCAAGTTGGCGATCCCGCTTTAGCAGCCCAGATTGGTCTGATTTTTCAGGACTTTAATTTATTCCCACATTTGACGGTTAAGAAGAATTTAACTTTGGCACCAATGACGGTTAAGAAGATGTCCGAGCAGCAAGCAAATGAAAGGGCTAATGAGTTGCTTTCAACTTTGGGTTTGACTGAGCAAGCGGACTTATATCCTTACCAGCTGTCTGGTGGTCAAAAGCAGCGGGTAGGGATTGCTCGGGCACTTGCGATGGATCCACAAATTATTGCTTACGATGAACCAACCTCAGGTTTGGATGAAAAAACCACGGAACAGGTAAGCCAAGTATTGCTGGCCTTGAAAAAGGCTGGTGTTACCCAATTAGTCGTGACTCACGATCTGCCGTTTGCTGATAAGGTGGCGGATACAGTCTTTGACTTTGAAAAGGAGGTCCAACGCTAATGATTACGATGAAAAAGAAAGTCATTGTTAATACAGCTGTGATTGTGGTCTTTCTTGCCGTAGTGGCTGGTTGTGCTGCCTTTCTTTCTAAACCAAAGACAGATAATGATGCTAATACCAAGGATAATTGGACCAAGATTCAACAGGAAAAAGTGATTACGATTGGTTTGGATGATACCTTTGTTCCAATGGGTTTCCGGGATTCTTCTGGCAAGTTAGAAGGATTTGATATTGACTTAGCCGATAAGGTTTTTTCTGATTTGGGCATCAAGGTTAATTGGCAACCAATTGACTGGTCCATGAAGGAAACCGAGTTAAACACTGGAAACATCGATGCTATTTGGAACGGTTATACCAAGACACCTGCCCGGGCAAAGCAGGTAGCTTTTTCACAGGTTTACCACAAGGTAGCTCTTTCTGTTGTTGTTAAGAAGGGTCAGGGTATTAATAAGTTCGCCGATATGTCCGGTAAAATCTTGGGTGTTCAAACCGGGTCTTCTGGTGAGTCGTCATTGAACGATCAGCCAAAGGTCTTGAAGCAGTACATTAAGGGGCAAAAGCCAATTGAGTATGATACCTTTGACAAGGCCTTTACTGATTTAAATGCTAACCGAATTGATGGTTTGTTAGTTGATGAGGACTATGCCCGCTATTACATTAAACACCAAGCCAACCCAGCAGATTATGAGATCTTAAAGGGTGGCTTCCCAGAGACAGAAGATGTTGTTGGATTCCGTAAGGGCGATGTTGAACTCAAGGCAGCGGTTAATCGGGAATTGACGAAGTTAACCAAGAATGGTTTTGTTTCTGCTTTGGAAAATAAGTGGTTTGCGCAAAATTAATTGAGAAAGTATTAAAAACGCCTACGGGCGTTTTTTCTTTGGGTAAAACCGAGTAAGATAGTTATATGATAAAAAAGACGATTGTGGCGCCTGGCGTCAAGCTGGTTTACCAGCCAACAAGGCAATTTAAAACAATTCATGTCAACGTGACCTTTGCGACTAAGGCTAAGAAAACCATTGCAACTAAACGGGCACTCTTGTCCTATTTGATGGCAGTCTCTTCAAAAGGTTTTCCAGACCAGCGAGCGGTATCTTTGGCGATGATTGATGCCTTTGGTGCCAACTTTCAGACAAAGGTGGCCACACTCGGTGATTTGGATTTGCTAACGGTTTCGATTCAGTTTATCAAGCCAGGATTGTTACCAAATTCAAAGCAGCTTTTAGATCAAGTTTTAAATTTTTTGCAAGCCATGCTCTTTGATTTTGACTGGCAAAGTCCTCAGGCGCAGGCAACTTTTGACCAAGAACGGCAGAATTTGAAGCAAGCTATTTTAAGTCGTCAAGACGATAAGGTGGCCTTTGCTTTGGACCAGGCGCGTGAACTGACCTTTGCGGATGCTGCTGTGCAAGAATCAATCTTAGGGTCGCTTGAGGAATTGGACCAATTGACTTTAGAGGGTGTTCAACAGCAGCAGCGAGAACTTTTAGCTGAAAATCAAGTCGTGATTTCGGTTGTCGGCGACTTAGAATTTAACCAATTGACAGAAAAATTATCTGCTTGGCCTTGGACAGACTTCGGTCGTGAGGAAAAGGGTTCTATTGACCAAAATGATTCAGCGCAGATTCCTGAATTGTTAGTTGCTGGTCAAAAAAAACTTGTGAAAAAAGCAGATTGGCAACAGGCTGTTTTGGTGCAAAATTATCAGGTGGAAGGTCTGTCTTTACAAGACAATGGTTCACGCTATTATGCCACTTTGGTATTGAACACCATCTTTGGTGCTAGTCCAGCTAGTTTGCTTTTTACTGAGGTTCGCGAAAAAAATAGTTTAGCTTATAATATTTTGTCACGTTTTCAGCCGGACTTGGCCGTCTTGACCGTGGTGGCTGGTTTTGATTTTGACCAAGTTGACCTGGTTGAAGACCTGATTCAGGTTCAACTGCAGAAACTGACCGCTGGCCAAATTACAGCAGAAATGCTTGACAATGCCAAGCAAAGCTTGAAAAATGAGTACTTAATCCACCAAGATTCCCAGGCTTACCTAGCGGAGCGTCAAGTTGGTCGATTCTTGCGTCATGCCGAAGCGGGCATTACTGATTTTCTAACCAAAATTGACCAGGTATCGGTAGCTGACGTGCAGGATCTTGCTCAGAATTTAATCTTGCAAAGTCGCTTTGTTCAAGCCCCTGGGGGAAAGAGGGAATCTTTTGGAAATGATTGATTATGAAGAACGGCCAATCGTTTTTCAAACGACAGAGGGGTTGACGGTTAACCTGATTAAAAAGTCTGGTTATCACCAATTTTTGGCCGCCTTAACTGCTCGTTTTGGTTCGTTAACGACGGCAATGCGCTTTGCCGATGACCAGCAAATCACAATTCCAGCCGGTACTGCACACTTTTTAGAACATAAAATCTTTGATAAAAAAGATGGTGATGCTTTAATTCGCTTTACGGAGTTGGGGGCTGACGCCAATGCCTTTACCGGTCCAAACCAAACAACATATTATTTTACGGCCACTAGTCACATCTTAGAAAATTTGGCTTGGCTAATGAATTTTGTGCAAGAGCCTTATTTTACGGAAGAAAAAGTTGTGCGTGAGCGGGGGATTATTGAAGAAGAAATTAAACTTTATCAGGATGATCCTGCTTGGCAGTTGTACCAGGGAATTATCGGACTACTGTACCCAAAATCAGCGTTAAGTCAAGATATTGCAGGAACAAAGGACAGTTTGCAAGCAATCACTCCTGATTTGCTCTATCAAATACATGCTGGCTTTTACCAACCAAAAAACTTAGTGTTGACCGTTGTTGGCGATTTTGATACCAATGAATTAATGGCCTTTATTAAAGGTCAACAAGGTCACATCAATAGTCAGGCAGAAACTGTCTCTGTACCAAAAGAAGAGTTGGCAGAACAGGCAGCCTTTGCACTGGAAAAGAAGCAAGGCTTATCGCTGGCAAAGGGGGCCTATGGTCTTCGCTTACCAAATCGTCCTGCGGATATTTCAGGAATTGACCGTGTTAAAGAAATTTTATTAGGTGAACTCGCCTTGGACTTGGTATTTGGTGATCAGACAGTGTGGTTTCAAGATGCTTATGAAAAGGGAATTTTCGGTGATGATTTTGATTATGAGTACAGTAATTTTGGTCCCTACCAATATTTAACGTTCTTTGCAGATGGTGAAAATCAAGACCAGGTTCAAGAATATTTGCTGAAACGTCTAGCAGAAGCGCCCACAATTTTAGCTGAAAGCCAGACTGATTTTACCCGGCTAAAAAAAGCTTTGGCTGGGCAAACTTTGACTAGTCAAAATCGTCCAGACCGCCTTGGTTTAGACGAGGATTTGGCCTTGTATGGGGTATCGCTATTTGATAAAATGAACTTAGTAGAACGTTTTTGCTTAGATGATGTTGTCCAGTGCGGCAAACGGCTTTTTGAAGGTGGTCGTTTGACTCGCTTAGTATTAGAAAAGTAAGAGAAAAAATGGCTGAATATTTAGCAAGCGAAGTTAGTCAACAGTTACGAGAAGCACGATTGGAAAAAGGTTATACAATCGACCAGTTGGCCGAGATGACCAAAATTCAACCTCGCTTCTTACAAGCAATTGAAGATGGTGACCAGGATGTTTTACCTGGTCAATTTTATGCTCGGGCATTTGCTAAGCAATTTGCAGCAGCTGTTGGTTTAAACCCGGATGATCTTTTTGATGAAGTTGAATTTGATCCACAGGTAATTAGTGATTTATCCCATGCACACCGTGATGAAGATGGCGTCGTTCGAGCTGGGGTTAATAATTCAGAGGCCTTTAAGTCACGTTTCCGTGGCTTTATTCCAAGAATTTGGCTTGCAATTATCGTTGTTGCCGTTTTGTTGGTTGCTTGGTTTGTGGTTACACGGGCCAGTTCAGGTTCCAATTCGTCTAACGGTGGTAACCAAGTTGAGGTTGCATCGTCATCGGTACCACAGTCATCATCGTCAGCAATGGTATCCTCTTCAAGTGCGAACAGTGGCATTAACCTCGGGACTGCAACCACCAATACCGCCCAGTTGACGACCACCTATACTGTAGGTGGGCAACTGGCTAATACGCATACTATTGTAGCCAAAGGTCAAAATGGTGGTTCGATGTTTAAGGTAACTGACGGAACCGGTAAGGTCTTATACAACGCTTGGTTGAATCAAACTGATGAAAAAAGTGTTGAAGTGCCAGCCAATACGGCTATTGTCAATATTCAAGTTTCACAAGTGAGCCACGTGAACTTAACGATTAACAACCAACACATTGATTTGCCAAACTTGCCAACCAATCCAGCTCCAACAACCTGGAACGTTGTCTTGAATTTGAATAAGTGAGAACAAAATGAACCTACCAAATAAACTAACGGTCTTTCGAATCATCTTGATTCCAGTTTTCATGTTCCTTTTGATTTACTCAAAGGGTTCAACAATTTTGAATGCTGAGATAGGCCTGACCCTTTCATGGGTCTTGGCAGCAATCGTCTTTGCTGTGGCTTGCATTACTGATTTCTTAGATGGGCAAATTGCTCGTCGTAAGCACTTGGTTACGAATTTCGGTAAATTCTTTGATCCGTTAGCTGATAAACTTCTGGTTATGACTGCTTTGATTTACCTGACTGCTTTTCATCAAGTTCCTGCCTGGATTACTGCAGTTATTGTTATCCGGGAACTAGCGGTCACTGGTCTACGGACTCTAGTTGTTGAAAATAACGGAACGGTCATGGCTGCTGCCTGGCCTGGCAAGATTAAAACATTTTCCCAGATGTTTGCTATTTTCTTCCTTTACTTGAAGGATTGGCCATTCGCCCTTGTTGGCTTCCCAATCGGGCAAGTGCTCTTGTATATTGCCGTTTGCTTTACAATCTATTCAGGAATTGAATATTTCTGGAAAAGCCGCTCGGTTTTTGCAGACGGATTATAAGCGCTATAAGCGCTTTTTTCGTCCAATAAAATAGAGACAAAAACAACGCGAACAAATGTTCGCAAAACCCTTGCATTTTGTTGAAAAAGTCCGTACACTGTTGATAGACATTGAAGGAGTATCAAGCATGGTTGCAAAAAAGACAAGCGATGATAACAAGAAGGATGGCCGTCAGGCTGCCTTAAATGAAGCTTTAAAGAAAATTGAAAAAAACTTTGGAAAAGGTTCGATCATGACGTTGGGCGATAATGCCTTAACGCAGGTAGAGACCTCACCTTCTGGGTCCGTCAAATTGGATGTTGCCTTAGGAGTTGGGGGCTACCCAAAGGGACGAATTATTGAAGTTTATGGGCCTGAATCATCAGGTAAGACGACGATTGCTTTGCATGCAGTAGCTGAAATTCAAAAAAATGGTGGCACTGCTGCCTATATTGATGCCGAAAACGCTTTGGACGTAAAGTATGCTGAAGCTTTAGGTGTTAAAAAGGATGAGTTGCTGTTGTCACAGCCAGATACTGGTGAACAAGGATTGGAAATTGCTGATGCCTTGGTTCAATCTGGCGCCGTCGACATGGTCGTGGTCGATTCCGTTGCTGCCCTGGTTCCCCGTGTAGAAATTGAAGGTGAGATGGGGGATGCCCACGTTGGTTTGCAGGCACGGTTGATGTCGCAAGCCTTACGAAAGCTAGCTGGAACGTTGAACCGGACGGGAACAATTGCTATCTTTATTAACCAAATCCGTGAAAAAGTTGGCGTAATGTTTGGAAACCCCGAAACAACGCCAGGTGGCCGAGCTTTGAAGTTCTACTCAACGATTCGATTAGAGGTTCGTCGGTCAACTCAAATTAAAGACGGTTCCGATGTTACTGGTAACTTGACCAAGGTCAAGGTCGTGAAAAATAAGGTTGCGCCACCCTTTAAGGTTGCTGAAGTCGATATCATGTATGGAAAGGGAATCTCACAAACCGGTGAAATTCTTGATTTGGCTGTTGATCAAGATATTATTGATAAGGCTGGTGCATGGTATGCCTATAATGGGGAACGAATTGGCCAAGGTCGCGAAAAGGCCAAGGAATATTTGGATGACCCTGAGCACGTTGCTCTGAAGGAAGATATCTACACACAAGTGCGGAATGCTTATGGCATTGGCGATGAACCAGCTGTTGCTGCTGGCCCTGATGAAAGTGATAGCAAAAGTGCAGAAAATCACGATAACGACGGGCTTACTGACGAACCAATTATTTAGAAATAGTAATAATAAATTAATATTAAAAAGCGTTGTAGAACGCTTTTTTTTGTTATAATGTGTTTGTTCTTAACTGAAGTGAATGATTTATTTTCACACAAATTATTTAAATTAGTTTGGAATGGACACTTGTTGTTGTAGGATAATCTTTTGCACCCAGTTGGGAGAAGAGGAATCATGCAAAGATCGCATCGCGGGTCATGGATAGTGGCCTCTGTCGTCGTTGTACTTGCCATCATCTTGGGAATTGCCTATCAAAACCGAGACAAGCAAGCCAACACCGCACCCATTACTGCAGTTGGTTCAACTGCACTGCAACCATTGGTTGAAGCCGCTGGGGAGGACTATCAACGTTCTCACCCTGGTGTCTCCATTACCGTTCAAGGTGGCGGAAGTGGTACGGGTCTGTCGCAAATAGCGCAAGGGGCTGTTTCCCTCGGGAATTCAGATCTCTTCGCTGAAGAAAAGAAGGGGATTGATACAAAGAATTTAGTTGATCATCGAGTCGCAATCGTTGGAATTGCGCCAATCATTAATAAGCAAGCTGGTGTCACAAATCTGACACTAGCACAGTTAACCGATATCTTTACCGGTAAAATTAAAAATTGGAGTGAACTGGGCGGAAAGAACATGCCAATCGTGCTTGTTAACCGTGCCGCTGGTTCCGGAACTCGGGCCGCTTTTGAAAAGTGGGCCATGGGTGGCAAAAAGAGTGCCTCGGCACAAGAACAAGATTCATCAGGAATGGTCTTGTCAATTGTTAAGAGCACTCCGGGAGCTATCTCTTACGTTGCCTTTGCTTATAAGTCAAACGATGTTGTTCGGGCAAGTATCAATGGTGTCGCACCTACCGATACCAATGTTGAAGATGGGGCTTACCCAATCTGGTCATATGAACACATTTACACGCATGGCAAGCCAACTGGTGAAGTTGCTAAGTTCTTGGATTTCTTTAATTCAGATTTTGTACAGAAAACGTACGTGCCAAAGTTGGGTTACATTTCAAACTCAAATATGAAGATTGAACGTGACCTGCATGGTAACATTACCGCTAAGCAGAAGGGGTAAGGCAGACAATGGATCTTATTACCGAAAAAATTAAAAAAACTTCGTTGTCAACCAAGCAAGATCGATTTGGAAAGTTTATTTCGGCTCTTGCCTTAATTCTAATCACTGCGGTGGTTGTCTTAATTTTCGGCTTTGTAATCACTCGGGGGTTAGCCACCTTTACGACCAATAAAGTTTCAGTTAGTAAGTTTCTCTTTGGAACGAATTGGAATCCGAGTGTTGTTGACCCTAAGACGGGTCAGCCAGGAATAGGCGCATTACCGCTTATTACTGGTTCCCTGGCGGTAACAATTCTGGCCGCTATTATTGCGACACCATTTGCGATTGGAACAGCGGTCTTTATGACTGAAATTGCCAAGAAACGTGGTTCGCGCATTATGCAACCAGTCATCGAATTGTTGGTTGGAATTCCTTCCGTTGTTTATGGTGTTATTGGTTTGACTGTTGTGGTCCCAGCCGTCCGCTCAATTTTTGGGGGAACGGGTCTTGGAATCTTGTCTGGAACGATTGTCTTGTTTGTCATGATTTTACCAACCATTACATCAATGACGGTCGATTCTTTAAAGGGTGTGCCTCGTTATTATCGTGAGTCAGCCTTGGCAATTGGAGCGACACGTTGGCAGATGATTTACAAGGTGATTTTGCGAGCAGCAACGCCAGGAATCTTGACAGCAATTGTTTTCGGAATGGCGCGTGCCTTCGGTGAAGCTTTGGCTGTTCAAATGGTAATCGGAAATGCGGCTAAGATGCCGGGTTCTCTGGTGTCACCAGCAGCAACCTTGACCTCCGTTTTGACGATGGGAATTGGAAACACAGTCATGGGCACGTTGCAAAACAACGTCTTGTGGTCATTAGCAATGATCTTACTTCTGATGTCTCTCGTCTTTAACCTCTTGATTCGCTGGATTGGTCGAAAAGGAGAACTGAAGTAATGAACGCAAAAACTGCTGATAAAATTGCTACAACCGTGATTTATGCAATCGCTGGTTCAGTAGCGTTGGTGCTAGCAGCAATGCTGGCCTTTATCTTGGTTCGAGGATTGCCTCATTTGTCATGGCACTTCTTAACTGCACAAGCTCGGTCATTCGAAGCTGGTGGAGGAATTGGCATTCAATTGTTCAATTCCTTCTACCTCTTGATTTTGGCCATGCTGATTTCATTCCCAATCGCTCTTGGGGCGGCTATTTACTTGAATGAATATGCCAAGCCAACGATTTGGACATCGATGGTTCGTACCGCAATTGAAGTGATGTCATCATTGCCGTCTGTTGTTGTTGGTTTGTTTGGTTTTTTGATCTTCGTTGTGAAGTTGAAGCTTGGTTTTTCCATTATTTCTGGAGCAATCGCATTGACATTCTTTAATTTGCCAATCCTGACTCGCTCTATTGAAACGTCTTTGAGTCAGATTCCAAATCTGCAACGTGAAGCTGGGGCGGCTTTAGGTCTTTCACGATTTGAAACAGTCATTCACATTATCTTGCCAGCAGCTGTACCATCGATTGTGACTGGGGTTGTTATTTCTGCGGGACGTGTCTTTGGTGAAGCTGCGGCATTGATCTTTACAGCTGGTCAATCAGCACCTTCATTGGACTTTGGTGACTGGAACCCATTCAACTTGGCATCACCATTGTCACCATTCCGACCAGCCGAAACTTTAGCCGTGCACATTTGGAAAATCAATTCGGAAGGAATTATGCCGGATTTGTCACTTGTGTCAGCGGGAGCATCAGCGGTTTTGATTATCGTGGTATTGCTCTTTAACTTTAGTGCACGTCGCTTGGGAACACTTCTTTATAAGAAGTTGACAAAATCGTGAGGTTAGCATGACAGATAAGAGTCAAGAATTAAAGCCAGTATCAGATTTTATTCCTGAAAAGGCACCAGAACGCTATATTATTCCAATGGAGGATAATAAGCATGAAATTGCCCTTTCAACTGAAAACTTGCAAGTAAGGTATGGCGATAACCTTTCTCTAAGTGAAGGGGATTTGCGTTTTGAACGTTACAAGATTACCTCTTTGATTGGAGCATCTGGATCAGGGAAGTCAACCCTTTTGCGTTCGTTGAACCGAATGAACGATGGGGTGGCCAATGTTACCGGTCATATTTGGTACCGTGGATTGGACATCAACTCAAAAGATATTGATGTTTACGAAATGCGTCGTCACATTGGAATGGTTTTTCAACGACCAAATCCTTTTGCTAAGTCAATTTATGATAATATTACTTTCCCATTGACTCGTCGCGGTAAGTACACCAAGGCTCAGCTCGATGAGATTGTGGAAACAACGCTAAAGCAAGCTGCTCTGTGGGACCAAGTTAAAGATGAATTGAATAAATCAGCGCTTTCATTGTCAGGTGGACAAGCCCAACGATTGGTGATTGCCCGTGCCTTGGCTCTAAAGCCTGATATCTTATTGCTCGATGAGCCATCATCAGCCTTAGATCCAATTTCTTCAGCTAAGTTTGAAGATACTTTGTTGGAGTTGAAGAAAAACTACACGATTATTATCGTTACGCACAACATGCAGCAAGCAGCCCGGATTTCTGACTACACGGCCTTTATACACCAAGGTAAGGTAATTGAATATGATTTGACTCGTAAAATCTTTACCCGTCCTAAGGTGGAATTGACCAACGATTATATTTCAGGTAATTTTGGATGACAAAACAAAGCGAAACAATCTTACAAACTCGTAACGTCAAGCTCTGGTATGGAAACAAGGAAGCCCTACATGGGATTGATTTGGATTTTGCCAACAAAGGTGTGACTGCCTTGATTGGACCTTCTGGATCAGGTAAAACGACTTACTTGCGAGCCTTAAACCGGATGCATGATTTGGAAGAAAACGTCACTGTGACGGGTTCTTTCAACCTTCTTGGGAAGGATATCTATGCGCCAACAACGGATACCGTTGATTTGCGTAAGCGCGTTGGAATGGTTTTCCAACAGCCAAATCCGTTTCCATTCTCTATCTACGATAACGTGGCCTTTGGCTTACGTTTAGCTGGAGTGAAGGATAAGAAGACTTTGGACCAGGCAGTAGAGGAGTCATTGAAGGCAGCCTCTATCTGGGATGAAGTTAAGGATGAATTGAATAAATCAGCACTTGGACTTTCGGGTGGACAACAACAACGTGTTTCAATTGCTCGTGTTTTGGCCACAAAGCCAGATGTGTTGTTGCTTGATGAACCAACATCGGCTTTGGATCCTGTTTCTTCACACAACATTGAAGAAACCTTGTTGTCACTCCGTGACCAATATGCCATGATTATTGTGACTCATTCCTTATCACAAGCTTCACGAATTTCTGATAAGACGGCTTTCTTCCTTAGTGGAAACTTGGTCGAATATGGGGACACTCGTAAGATTTTCTTGGAGCCCGAGAAAAAGGAAACTGCCGATTATATTTCTGGTCGCTTTGGATAAAAGGTGACTGGATGATTGGTTGGTGAAGCCCATCGTTCAGGCTGTTCAAAAAATATCTTTGCTTTTAAAATGCCCTACTGTTATTAGAGAGAAACAGGTTACATGAAAGGAATTTGTCATGCGTCGATTATTTGATGAAGAATTAGCTGATTTGGATACTTCTTTTACGGAAATGGGTGAACAGGTTGCCAAGACCATTCAGGAATCTGTTCAGTCCTTTATTAAGCACGATCGCGATGGTGCCCACAAGATCATTGATCATGATTACAAGATTAACGAACGGGAAGCCGCTTTGGAAAAGAAGTCATTTGAAATGATTGCTTTGTACCAACCGGTGACCACTGATTTGCGTGAAATCGTAACGATTTTAAAGGCTGTTTCTGTTTTGGAGCGAATGGGTGATCAGGCACGAAACATTGCTACGTCAACTATCCGCGTTAAGGGAACGAAGCACATGAAGGCTGTTGAAAAGCAGTTGGGTGAAATGGGTGAATTGGTTGCTTCAATGGTTTCAGAAGTCATGGGCTACTACGTGAAGAACGATGCCTTGGGTGCTGAAAATATCGCGACTAAGAACCACCAATTGTCGAATGCAGCGGCTCAGATTCGAACTGATTCCGTCAATGGCATGAAGGAAGACTCTGAATTGGTTGATTCAGCAGCGGACTATTTGGTCATTGCCGGCTACATCAAGCGAATTGGTGATTATACGACTGACATCGCTGAATGGATTGTTTATAAGCGTACGGGTAAGATTATTGAATTGAACCCAGGTTATAACTACTTTATTTAATTTGATAGAAAAAGGGACCCTTTGGGTTCCTTTTTTTGTGGTAGGAAACTTTGTTATAATAGGGGTAGGAAATAAATTTATTAAAGGAGGGCCTATGCGTTTTATCATGCAAGCGGCGATTAACATGGCTGTCTTTTTGGCCTGTGCATTGCTGTTCCCAAGTGGTTTTGTTTTGGCGAACATGACGACCGCTTTTGTGGCAGCAGTGCTACTCGCCTTATTGAATCGCTTGATCAAGCCCATCTTGGTCTTTGTTTCACTACCATTAGTCATCATTTCGTTAGGATTCTTTTTATTAATTATTAATACAGTGCTGCTAGAATTAACAGCGCATATTATTCATGGTTTTGCCTTTGCCTCTTTTGGTTGGGCAATGCTGGTTGCAATATTGTTGACCTTAGCTAATTTCTTATTCATGGGTCAAACGAAGATTTCGGTGCGGAGGTAAAAAATGGCGCAAGCAACCGTAACAGTTAAAGATTTAGTTGATAACACACGCTTAACAATTGTAGCAGGTCATGATTATTTAAATCGAGTGATTACTACTGCAGATATTTCTAGGCCAGGCTTGGAAATGACGGGGTACTTTACTTACTATGCTCCTGAACGGGTGCAGTTGTTGGGTATCACTGAAACTTCTTTTTCAAATCGAATGAGCCATGACGAATTATTGATGGTTTATCGAAAAATGGCCTCTAAACAGACGCCAGCCTTTGTGGTTTCGACTGATTTGCCAATTGCGGATGAATTGAAGCAAGCAGCAGAAGAAGCTCAGATTCCAATTTTAAATACGCGATTGACTTCATCACAAATTTTATCAAACATGACTTACTACCTAGGGGGCGAGTTAGCGCCACGGCAGTCTGTCCATGGCGTTTTGATTGATGTCCACGGATTAGGGGTTTTGATTACTGGTGATGCTGGAATTGGAAAAACTGAATCCGCTTTGGAATTGATTCAACAGGGGAAAGCGCGATTGGTTGCTGATGACCGTGTTGATATTCACCAAGAAGATGAACAGCGCTTGATTGGACAACCATCAGAAGTTTTACGGAACTTGATGGAAGTTCGCGGTGTTGGTATTATTGATGTTCAACAAGTCTACGGTGCGGTTTCGGTCCGTTCCCATGCTTCAATTATGCTTAATATTCACTTATCAAACGGTAAAATTGGCGAAGAGAATTTTGATCGGTTAGGAAATGAGGCTGATACCTTAGATATTCTAGGAGTCAATATTAAAAAGATGGTTGTACCGGTTACACCAGGGCGAAATACTGCTTCCGTTATTGATGCAGCGGCTGTTAAGTTCCGGACGCAGAACATGGGCTATGATGCCTTAGAGACACTTGAAAAGCGGATGAATGCCGCAATGCAAGTTAATGAAAAAGAAGACGAAGAGGCAAAAAAGCATGACTAAAGTCGCTGTTTTAGGCGCTGGTTCCTGGGGGACCGCCCTCGCCAATACAATGGCGAAAAACAACGTAGTTGTTAATATCTGGTCACACCGTGTGGACCAGGTTGATGAAATTAACCAACGTCACCAAAATGACCATTATTTACCTGGCGCAACTTTGTCAGAGAAGTTATTAGCGGTTGCTGATATGCAAGTCGCTGTGGCGGATGCAGATGTTGTTTTAATGGTGGTACCAACGAAGGCGATTCGCTCTGTTGGTTCCCAATTAGCAGAGGTTTTACAAAATTTGGATCAGCAAGTAATTTTGGCTCATGCGACCAAGGGCTTGGAACAGGGGACGCACCTACGGATTTCGCAAATGATTGAGGAAGTTGTTCCGAGTGAGAATTATTCATCTCTAGCTGTTATTTCTGGCCCGTCACATGCTGAAGATGTGATTAAGGGTGATTTGACTGCAGTTTCTATTGGTGGGACTGACGAAGCTGCTACGGCGGTTTTACAGAAAACATTAGCCAGTGAGAATTTTCGGCCTTATACTAACCATGATTTATTGGGATCAGAGTTAGGTGGAGCATTAAAAAATATTATTGCTTTGGGTTCTGGAATGCTCGTTGGTTTAGGCTATGGCGTCAATGCTCAGGCAGCCCTTCTAACACGTGGCTTGGTTGAAATGCGTAGCGTTGGTCAAAAAATGGGGGCTAAGCCGGAGACTTTTCTGGGCTTAGCCGGAATTGGTGATTTAATTGTGACGGGAATGTCACCCAATTCACGCAATTACCGTGCTGGCTTTGCCATGGGCCATGGTCAGTCGTTAAATCAGGTCCAAGAAGAGATGGGCATGGTCATTGAAGGGGTAAATACTGTTAAGGCGGTTTATGAGTACCAACAGACCCATCAACTCGATTTGCCCATTACGACCGCTTTGTATCAGGTCTTATACGAAGAGGCTCAAATTGAAGACCAAATTAAATTACTGATGACTCGTCCATTAAAAGCTGAAGATTGACCATATATTTGTTATAATAGCAGTGGAATACTTCGGCGCCTTTGACGTCATTAATGAAAGTAGGAAAGTATGAAACCTGTACGTAAAGCCATTATCCCGGCCGCTGGTTTGGGAACTCGTTTCTTGCCAGCCACAAAGGCTTTGGCTAAGGAAATGCTACCAATTGTTGACACACCAACGATTGAATATATTGTTCGTGAAGCCATTGCTTCTGGAATCGAAGATATTGTTGTCGTCGATGGAAAGTCCAAGCGTTCAATCGAAGATCACTTTGATTCAAACCCAGAATTGGAAAACAATTTGCGCGAAAAGAACAAGTTGGAATTATTGAAGGTTGTCGAAGAAACAACCGATATCAACATGTACTTCATTCGTCAATCACATCCAAAGGGCTTGGGTGATGCCATTTTAACAGCCAAGGACTTCATTGGTGATGAACCATTCGTTGTTCTTTTGGGTGACGATTTGATGCAAGATGAAGTGCCATTGACGAAGCAGTTGATTGACCGCTATCATGAAACTGGCGAATCAACTTTGGCAGTTTTGGAAGTGCCCCATGATCAAGTATCCGAATACGGTGTTATTGATCCTGCCGCAAAGGTAAAAGAAGACGGCCTATACCGGGTTAAGTCATTCGTTGAAAAGCCTCAGCCTGAAGATGCCCCTTCTGATTTGGCAATCATTGGTCGCTACTTGTTGACGCCTGAAATTTTTGAAGAATTAGAAAAAACAAAGCCTGGTAAGGGTGGCGAAATTCAATTGACGGATGCCATTGATTCATTAAATAATCGTCAGCATGTTTACGCCCATGAATTCAAGGGTGACCGTTATGATATTGGTTCTAAGATTGGTTTTTTGGAAACTAATATTGAATTTGGCTTGAAGCATCCACAAACAAAGGATCAGCTCCGCGCTTATATTAAAGAACTTGCAGCTAAGTTGTAAAATTTAGCAAAAACAAAAGAGGTGGTATACCTCTTTTTTATTGGTTAAAATTAGACAAAAGAACCGATTCAAGGTACAATAGACGTCATAATAAAAAAGGAGGTTCCGTTTCTCATGACAGAAGTCAAGCAATATGATGTCATCATCATTGGTGCTGGCCCAGCCGGAATGACTGCCGCTACTTATGCCTCACGGGCGGACTTAAAGACTGTAATGCTTGACCAGGGGATTTATGGTGGGCAGATGAATAATACTGCTGAAGTTGAAAATTATCCTGGTTATAACAGTATTATGGGTCCTGATTTGGCCGAAAAAATGTATGCTTCGTCAACACAGTTTGGCGCCGAATACTCATTTGGTATGATTACTGGTGTGGAAATTTTAGCTAAAAATGAAAAATTGGTCCATACTGATATGGGCGATTTTCAAGCACCAGCTTTGATTGTTGCGACTGGATCCGAACACATTCACTTGGGTGTTGACGGCGAGGAAGAATACCAAGGCAAAGGTGTCTCATACTGTGCTGTCTGCGATGGTGCCTTCTTTAAGGGTGAAAGTGTTGCCGTTGTCGGTGGTGGTGATTCCGCTGTCGAGGAAGGACTGTACTTGGCCAATGTGGTTAAGGATGTCACGGTTTATGTTCGCGATAGTAAGTTAAAGGCACAGCCAATCTTGCAGCAACGAGCAAAGAAACAGGAAAACATGCACTTTGTTTGGAATACTGAAGTCACAGCCATTGAAGGCGATAGTGAGGCTGTTTCGCAGCTGAAGCTTCATAACAATCAGACTGGTGAGGACCGGGTTGTTGACCAAAGTGGAATCTTCATCTACGTTGGCCTCAAGCCAAATACTCAGGTATTTGAAAATTTGGGGATTACTGATGACCGCGGTTGGATTAAGACGGATGACAAGATGGCAACCGCCGTTCCAGGAATCTTTGCCGCTGGAGACGTTCGTGCTAAGGACTTGCGCCAAATCACGACTGCTGTTGGCGATGGTGGTTTGGCTGGCCAAGAAGCCTATCAATATGTTGCTGAATTAAAATCAGAGGCATAAAATAAATGATGTTGAGAAGTCTGCTACAGAAATGTAGTGGACTTTTTTGTTGAGCGCTTTAATGGACAACAACCAACGAGCCATTAACGTGGTATATGGAGTTAGAAATGGGCGTATAGCTTTTTTACTTGTGTGAGAGAAAAAGTGGGTTGAAGGGTTCTTAAAAGCTTAAATAGAAGTAATGGTGACTTTCAGCTGTCGTCAATAGCAAATAGAAGATACAAAAAAGCCTCAACTACTATTTGGTAGTTGAGGCTCTTGAATGATGAATTAATCCTTGACGATTTCACAGAATTCCAATGTTACACCATCTGGGGTGCGAACATTAAAGAACTTGATACCGTTATCCCAGAAGGGAAGATGTTGTACTTCTGAATCAATCAAATCTAATCCCTGTTCCTTTGCTGCTACAAAGGCTGCATCAGCATTAGAAGTGTTCATTGAGATGTGGTTGATTGAACCGGGCTTGCCGGTTCCTTCATCAGACAACCACGTTTCAATAACGAGGTGACCGTACTTAAAGAATTTAACTGGGCCACCTTCCTTAAAGTCACCGGTCTTTTCAAAACCGATGCCTGTCCAGAACTTTTCAGCGCGGTCCAAGTCGGTTGTTGGAATTCCAACGTGTTGAATATCGTCAAAATAATCAGTAAAGGCCATCATATAACCCGTCCTTTCAATTGGGGGAGACTATCTTAGTCGATAGCGATTCCCTGGTGCTTTAACTTGCTAAAGATACGTGTGTCTGCCCATCCAGTGATACTTCCCTGGAAAAGGAAGGCGAAGATAGTTCCAATTCCATAGTTGGTAAAATCAGGAACCATAATCAAGGCGATAACACCAATAATGGTAGGTGGGATATAAGAAACCCACATGGCAATACCGGCATTACCCTTGAAATATTTGAATCGAAGAACCTGCATCAAATCATCAGCAGGGTGCAAAACGATGTTGGTCCGCTGATAAATTGAGATGGCAATCGCAATTAAGGAAACACCGAAGAAGTTTAAGAAAATATAGAAGGCAATCATTGGCCAACTATGTGCTTCTGGCAAGAGCTTTGAAAAGGCACTTGCAAAGACAGAGATCAAGGCCGAGAAAGGAACCATGAAAGCTAAGTTTCCAAGGAAGCGCTTGATATCAATGCGGTGCTCCAAAACCATGTTCAAAACAGCGATTAACATACCGACCACAAAGAACACGATGGATAGTGTTGCACTATTACCATGCAATGAGTGGTTTAATCCATTTTGAGCAGCTGTCCAATAGGCAGAACCCAAAATTGACGGATGAATTTTTTGACTGGTAACAATTGTTAGCACGTTACCCATTGAGTTAATTACCAATGAGAAGGCAAAGTAACTGAGGGCAGCGGTCCAAGAAATTGTCCGCTTTGCATTATTCATAAAATTTAGGCCTCTTCACCACCGATTTTAACAACGGCCTTAGAAACAACGCCTAAGCGACCGTTAACAAAATCGTCAACTTGGTTGTAATCCAATTCGTGTGACAACAATGGCTTAACGTTCAACTTACCAGATGAAAGCAATGCCAATGAATCTTCGAATGCGTTAGGGTTAATGAATGAACCTTGGATAGTCAATTCCTTTTGGAAGACTTCGTAAGTGTTCATTTCGAACTTAGCGTCAGGTCCACCAACACCGAACATCAAAACTTGACCGCCACGAGCAGCTGATTCGATGGCTGATTCTTGTGTTTGTGGCATACCAACGGCTTCGATAACAACGTCATATTCTCCAGCAGGGATCTTGTCGCCGTTCTTAGTGTTGTATGTGTTCTTAACGTTGAACAAATCCTTGTTCATCTTCAACTTTTCATCAACGATTCCGGCCAGGTCAACTTGGTGGATACCGTATGCTTGCAAGATTTGCACGAACAATTCGCCCATGAACCCGTCTCCAATAACCAAAGCCTTTTGGTATGGTGATGGCTTCAACAACTTCATGCCGTGGATGGCACATGAAATTGGTTCAACAATCGCTGCTGATTTCAAGTCAACGTTGTCAGGGATTGGGTAAACAACTGATGCAGGGGCTGCGAAGTATTCTTCGAAACCACCATCACGAGTTACACCAATCGCTGACAAGTTTTCGCACAATTCAGGACGGCCAGTGTGGCAGAACTTACATTGTCCACAGTAAATGTTAGGGTCAACTGAAACGCGGTCGCCAACCTTAACGTTGGTAACAGCAGAACCGATTTCCTTAACAACACCTGAGTTTTCGTGTCCCAAAACGATTGGTGGGACAGCATCGGCTGATCCTGGTTCACCAGCATACAAAGCATGATCAGTTCCACAGATACCAGCAAAGGCAGTGTGAATCAAAACTTCATCTGGCTTCAAGACAGGCTTTTCGATGTCCTTCAATTCCAACTTCTTCTTATCAGTTAATACTAAGGCTTCCATGTTCTGTTATCCTCCAATGAGTAATTCCTTGTAACAACTTACACATACATAATAATATTTGCACAAAGTTTTGTCAAGTGAAAAAAGAAACTTTTTAAAACCTTGATAAAAGTGCTTTTAAAAGGAAATTAATTACTATAAAAAGTGAGCAAATAGAGCGTTTTTCAGTCGGCCGCCTGGTGTTTTGTTCTGCCACTTTTCGCCGTCATTGTAGTACATTTTGGTTGAAAAATTTATGCTCATTTGGCATAAGTTTTGTTATAAAGAGTTGTTATAATAGAAAAAGTGGATGATTTAGCGAGCGAATGCTTAACAATTAGTCTGATTGCACCTTGATTTTTCTAGATTTTTTACGCTTTGTAAGCAGACTTAACAGGGGAAATAGCGTATGATAGACGTAGGCTGTGTTTTATCTAGCCTTAATTTTATCGAGATAATATCAGGATTAACTTCTACTGACTATTATTTGCTGATTCATGAGTATCTTGCTAGCTGGTAGGGCGGATTCATGTACCCAAAGCGTTGACTAGTAGCGATACTCAGACAGACTTTTTTCCTAAAGGAGTACCCTGATTGTATGGTTCTAGCTTTTGCTGCTGTGTCGGATTGGTTGACGCATATTAGTTCTGCGAATGCCAATTTTTCTGTAATTGAATTGTCGATTCTGTTTTTTTTGATTTTGATTGAAACTGGGGGAATTGTCACAGGGTTTATTCCGGCCGATGCGTTGGTCATGACGGCTGCGGGGTTTGCTGGCCGCCATCACTCTTTGGTTGAATTTGCCTTGTTGGTGGTGATTTTTGCGACTGCCTCGATGATCGGAGACACAATTAATTATTGGTTCGGTGCTTGGGTAATTAAGCAGATTGATAAAATTCCCTTGGTCGCTCGCCACGTAAACGGTGATTTTGCCGAAAAAATTTCGTCTAATTTAAATCCGAAACGTTGGTTAATCTTTATTATTTTGGGCCGATTTGTTCCTTTTGTCAGAACCATTGTCCCGCTATCTGCTCATCGTTTGAAGTTACGGTTTGCGACTTACTTTCGGATGTCTGTTCTGGCATCCTGCCTCTGGGCATTGACCATGGTGACAATCGGTTATTACTTTGGTCACTTACAGTTGCCAAGAGAAGTGACCATCACCGTGATTGTCCTGGCTGCCGTCTTTGTGCTGGCAGTGATCCGGTCACCCAGGTTTCGGCAAATTATTATTAGTTTAATCACAAAACCTAGTCGAGAAAAGGAAGAGGAACTTTAAGAATGACTTATCAAGATACCTTAGCCCGTTGGCAACAAGCAGACCTACCTGCTGATTTAGCTGCTGAACTAAAGCAATTGAGTCCAGCTGAACAAGAAGATGCCTTCTATCAAAACTTACCATTTGGGACTGCTGGTATGCGTGGTCAAATGGGGGTTGGAACCAACCGCATTAATGTTGTGATGGTTGCCTTGGTGACGGAAGCATTAGCTGCTTACATTGATCAAAGCGGGTCTGCAGCAAAAAAAGCGGGGGTAGTCATCGCCTTTGACTCTCGTCAACACTCAAAAGAATTTGCTCAAGTAGCCAGTCGCGTGCTATCAGCACACGGGATTAAAGTTTACCGCTTCTCATCATTGCGTCCGACACCTGAATTATCATTTTCAGTCCGTCATTTAAAGGCCTTTGCTGGCATTATGATTACGGCCTCACACAATCCGAAGCAGGATAACGGGTATAAGGTTTACGGTGCCGATGGTGGTCAAATGGTTCCCCAAGCTGTCCAGGCCGTTATTGACGGGATGGCAGCAGTCGAAAATGGGTTTACTATTGCACAAGATGAAACAGAAGCCAATGTTCAAGTAGTCGATGATGAGTTGGATAATGCTTATTTGGCAGAAGTTAAAACAGTTTCCGTTGATCAGAATTTGATTCAAAAAGAGGGGGCAGACTTGAAATTTGTCTACACCCCTTTGCATGGAACTGGTCAATATATTGGCGAAAAAGCATTACAGCAAGCAGGTTTTACCAATTACACGATTGTCAAGGAGCAGGCAGAGCTCGATGGGGATTTCAAAACGGTTAAAAAGCCAAATCCAGAAGACCCTGCTGCCTTGTCATTGGCGATTGAATACGCCAAGAAGCAAGCAGCTGATTTGGTTGTTGCAACGGACCCCGATGCTGATCGGATGGGGGCTGCTGTACGTTTAGCAGATGGCTCATACCAAGTCTTATCTGGTAACCAAATTGCTGGTTTGATGGTCAACTACTTGTTAGCAGCTAAAAAGAAAAATCAGACATTACCAGAAAATGGTGCTATTGTAACATCGATTGTTTCATCACGCTTTGCTAGCGAAATTGCTAAGAACTACGGCGTTGCTACCTTAGACGTGTTGACCGGCTTTAAGTATATTGCCGCCATGATTGACCGTTTTGAAGAAAAGAAGGATTATACGTACCTCTTCGGCTTTGAAGAATCATTTGGTTACCTTGTGAAGCCTTTTGCCCATGATAAGGATGCCATTCAGGCCTTGGTTTTGTTTGCCGAAATGGCTGCTTATTATAAGGAAAAGGGCCAAAGTTTTGCTGATGGTTTGAAGGAACTATATGACCAATATGGTTACTTTGAGGAAAAGACTGTTGCCTTTGATTTTCCTGGTATCAATGGTCACGAGGAAATGGCTGCTTTGATGACTAAGTTCCGCAACCAAAAGTTGGCAACGGTTGGTGATCAGTTAGTTCTGGCGACCCAAGACTTTGCTAATCAGACCCAGATTGATCGAGCTGGAGCAGAGAAAAAGTTGCCACAGCCTAAGGCCAATGTCTTAAAGTATTGGTTAGCGGATGGTTCATGGATTGCACTGCGCCCATCTGGAACGGAACCAAAGTTGAAACTTTATCTTGGCGTTGTCGCTGATTCACAGGTTGAAGCGGATGCGAAGTTACAAACCTTTGAAGCTGTGATGGAAGAAAAAATTCAGGCTTAATTTTACTGAAGACGTTTAGTTGGCAAACAAAAATAAAGTTAGCTTCTATTCATCTAAGCGCAATTATCGAACTAGATTCGTTTTTATCAGCCAAGGAGGAACCATGTTCGGGTAATTTTTCTGATTACCCTTTACAGGGTCCTTCCTTTTTGTTATACTGACTATTGGCTATAAGCCGTAATTAACGGTAATCCGCTGTGCGTTAGTCTAAGGACGAGTGTAAGATTAGCGATTAGGAGAATGACTATGCGTCAAAATAACATTTTAGAAAAGTTGACTTCAACCCAATTGCGGACAGATATTCCTGAATTCCGCGCTGGTGATTCAGTTCGTGTCCACGCACGAATTGTTGAAGGAACTCGCGAACGTGTTCAGCTCTTTGAAGGGGTTGTTATTAAGCGTAAGGGTGCTGGTATCCAGGCTACTTATACTGTTCGTAAGATTTCTTCTGGTGTTGGTGTGGAACGTACGTTCCCACTGCACTCACCACGGGTTGACAAGATTGAAGTAACTCGTTTGGGCCGTGTACGTCGCGCAAAGTTGTACTACTTGCGTGCCTTGCAAGGAAAGGCCGCTCGTATCAAGGAACGTCGTCTCGACGTTAAGTGATTACGGCAACAAGCTTCCACATAGTGGAGGCTTTTTCTTTTTAAAAAAATCAGTTTTGAAAAGAGGGGGGACTGGCATGGCTGAATTTTTGCAAGCGGTTGATGACCGAAAAATTTTGCATGTCGATTTGGATGCTTTTTATGCTCAAGTTGAAATGCGTGACAACCCTGCTTTAAAGAAGGTGCCGCTAATCATCGGTCGTGATCCTGATTTACATCACGGTCATGGGGTCGTGGCAACCGCCAACTACATTGCCAGAAAGGCCGGCGTTCATTCAGCCATGGGGTCAACTGAAGCAAAGCGACTTTGTCCTAATGCCGTTTTCGTTGCTCCTGATTTTGATAAGTACCGGTCAGTGTCAGCTCAAATTCATGAAGTTTTTGCCGAATTCACTGATAAGGTGGAACCAGTCGCACTGGATGAAGCATACTTAGACGTTAGTCAAAGCCCAATGGCGAGCGCAACATTGGCCGCCGAGTTAAGGCATAGAATTTGGCAGGAAACGAAGCTAACGTGTTCGGTCGGGGTTTCCTATAATAAAGTATTAGCCAAACTTGGTTCCGAGCACCACAAACCGAATGGGGTCACGGTCATTGGTGCTGATGTCGCAATGGACTTCGTGGCGGCCTTACCTATTAAGGACTTTCGTGGTGTTGGTCAGAAAGCACAGGAAAAGTTTGCAAAATTAGGAATTAAAACGGGCGCAGATTTACGGGCCTTGAGTCAAGACGAATTACGGGTACACTTTGGTTCCTTTGGTGACCAACTTTATTGGCAAGCGCGGGCAACGCACTTTGGTCAGGTAAAGGACCATCGAATTCGGCAATCGGTCGGAAAAGAGGGGACGTTTGAATTTCCGCTTCATGACCGTTCGGCTGTTTTGGCGACCTTTAAGGGCTTGGCCACAAAGGTTGTGACGAACATGGAGGCTAAACACTTGGTTGGTCGAACATTGAATATTAAGGTCCGTGATGATGATTTTAAGACGCTGACCAGGTCGATTACACAGGCAAATCCGTTTCAGCTTGATCCTGATTTCTTGGCAAGAAAGGCACAATCAATCTTTGATGACCTTTATCCAGATGACTTTGCCATTCGCTTGCTGGGGCTAACTTTTTCCAATGTCAGCCCACAATCCTTTCAATCGTTATCGCTTTTTGATGATTAATTGGTCAAATCAGTCAGTTATGCTGATTTGAAATGCCTGACAATGAATTTCACATTTACGGTATAATAAAGGATAGTAATAAGAGTTGAAAGGGCGCATATGGCCAAAATTCACGAAGATATTTTAGAACAAATTAAACGTTACGATACTATTATTATTCATCGGCACCAACGACCTGATCCGGATGCTTATGGATCACAATTGGGCTTGCAAGCGATTTTGCAGGCTTCGTTTCCTGAAAAAAAGATTTATGCCGTTGGAAAAGAAATTCCTGGTTTAGCTTGGATTGGGGATGGTCAGCCTTTAGCTGATGAAATTCCTGATTCAGCTTACAAGAAGGCTTTGGTAATTGTTTGTGATACCGCCAATGACCCCCGTATCGATGACCAACGTTGGCGCAATGGATTGGAAATTGTCAAAATCGATCACCATCCCAATGTGGAACCTTACGGTGATTGGCAGTGGGTTGAAGACGGAGCCTCAGCGACCTCTGTTCTAATTTATCAATTCTATCAAGCTTTGGCTGACAAGGGTTTGAAGATGACAAAAAAGGCCGCTCGGTACCTTTATATCGGCATTATCGGTGATACCGGCCGCTTTATGTATTCATTAGATCAAGAAACCTTTGATGTGGCCGGTGAGTTGATTACCTACGGCTTTGACTATCAAAAAATTTATAACGCAATGACGACTTTATCAGAAAATGCTGTGAAGTTTTCGGGTTATGTGATGCAACATATTAACTTGTTACCATCTGGCTTTGGCTACGTCATTCTAAAGCGGGATGTGATTGATAGCTTTGACCTTGGTAATGCAGGGACTTCTTTTGTCGTTTCCATTCCGTCACGGATTGACAAGGTGAAGGCCTGGGCCATCTTTGAAGAACAAGAAAATGGTGATTACCGGGTTCGCTTGCGTTCTCGGTCAGTTATCATTAATACCATTGCCCAAGACTTTGATGGTGGGGGACATCCCATGGCTGCAGGTGCCTGGGCTTATAATGAAGCGGATATTCAAAAGGTGATTGACCGAGTTGATAGCGTTTTAAAGGCAGACTAAGCCGATTAAATTTAAAGGATTTTACATGAAAAACACAAACCAACAATTTGGTGAATACAATTTAAAGCCGGAAGTCCTTTCGGCTTTAAAGGCGATTGGTTTTGACCAGCCAACGCCTATCCAGGCGCGCTTGATTCCAACAATCCTGCGTGGTGGGGATGTTGTTGGTCAGTCACAGACGGGGTCTGGGAAGACGCATACTTTCTTGGTACCCATTTTTAACGCCTTGCAACCAGAATTGAATCAAACCCAGGTGGTGATTACGACACCATCACGGGAATTGGCTGCTCAGATTGCAAAGGCTGCCCGTGAATTTGCGGAAAAGATGGAATTGGTGAAGGTTTCTATTGCCGAATATGTTGGTGGGACGGATAAGGCCCGCCAAGTTCGCCAGTTAGAAAAGCACCAAGCGCAAATTGTCGTTGGAACGCCAGGACGGTTAAAGGATTTGGTTCAAAGTGGGGCCTTGGTTGTTAACCAGGTGCGGACTTTGGTTGTCGATGAAGCGGATATGACACTTGATATGGGCTTCTTAAACGAAGTTGATTTCTTGGCCGGTGCGATGCCAAAAGACCTGCAAACGTTGGTCTTTTCAGCAACAATGCCAGAAAAGTTGAAGCCGTTCTTAAAGAAGTATTTGGACAATCCGGATTTCCAAACAATTCCAACGGAAGCGACGATTGCCGATACCATCGACAACTGGTTGGTGCCAACTAAGTCCAAGGACAAGGAAGAGGTTATCGATAAGTTGCTGACGATTTTCAATCCTTATTTGGCGTTGATTTTCGCCAATACGAAGGAACGAGCTAAGGAATTAGCAGCACATTTGCGTGGCCGAGGTCTCAAAGTTGCCGAAATTCATGGCGATATTCCACCACGTGAGCGAAGGCGAACGATGAAGGGTGTCTTGCACCTGGATTACCAATATGTCGTTGCGACTGATTTAGCTGCTCGTGGGATTGATATTGAAGGGGTTTCGCATGTCATTAATGATGGTGTGCCAGACGAATTAGAATTCTTCGTTCACCGTGTTGGTCGAACGGGACGAAATGGGCTGGCTGGAACGGCTGTGACCCTTTATGGACCTGATGAAGAAGACCGCATTGCCGAGTTGGAAAAAATCGGTATCGAGTTTGCTCATAAGCAGATTCGTGGGGATGAAGTTGTGGCGGTCAAGGATCGAAAGGCCCGGACACAGCGCCATGCAACAACTAATAAGTTGGACCCTGAAATGGTTGGGATGGTCAAGAAAAAGAAGAAGAACATCAAGCCTGGCTATAAGCGTCAAATTAAGAATAAGATTAAGCGTAAGCGTCAAATGGATCGTCGAATCGAACTTCGTCAAGATCGCCGGAATACGCGTCGTCAAAATAAGGAAGGCTAAGGTTAACTAGCTTTGGCTTACTAAAAAGAACAGCAACCCGTAAAATTGTTGGGGCTGCTGTTCTTTTCTTTGTTTTTGTTAATGGTTTATTAGTTCAAGCTTGAATCATCTTTTTGGCTAAGCTTTTGGCGTCGCTCTTGACTAAAAGCCAATAATGAATTGGTAATCGACTGCTCGACCGAAAGTGTATTGGCTACCTGGCTGTCGGTTGGTTCGCTCGTTGGTTCTGTGATTTCAATCGGAGCTGTGGATACTACTGAATCAGTCGCCACTGCAGCGACCGATGTCGTTGGCTTTAACTGAATGGATGCTGCAGATGCTGCTGGCTCGACCTCAACGGGGGCTTCTGATGCGGCCTGATCAACTTCACCGATTTGGATTGCTGGTTCATCATCGGGTGTGCTTTGGCGATCAACGGTGATTGTTTCGGCGGTATCAATGTCTTCAGTGGCGATTTCTTCGCTTCTGTCTAAGAAGCGGTCACGAAGTGCAACCTGTTCCGAAGAGGTTAAAGAGCTTATCTTATGAGACATATCAGTTAAAATTCTTACCGTTACTGTCTGTTGTCGAGCAGAAACCTGGAAGGTGCCTTCCGCAACAACTTCTTCTTGCAGTTCAAGTTGTTGTGCTAAGAAGCCGGTTTCCAATGAAAAATCAGCTTGGTGGTTCGTTGCCAGCCGGTCTTCAACCATGGTACCAGAAAGAAGCCATTGCTGTTGGTCATCGCTTTGGTATTTGATTGTTAAATCGCCAAAAGCGGCCTTTTCAAAGAAGGCTGGTAAATCAGCACTTGTTTCCACGGGAAACTGTCGGGCCAACTCTTTACCAGCCCAATAGGTAATGTTGGCATAATCATCGGTTAAGATATTAGCCAAAAGGGCATCACGTAAGAGCAGTGGAGCAAAAGCGCTAACAGTCTGATTTGTACCGTTATTTGATTGAGAATGAGCATTTGACATAAGTAAAGATTCCTTTCTTCCGTTATTATAGCAAAAGACAGATTAAACGGGGGCAAAGGCTTGCAATTTGTTTTGAAGGGAAGATAATAGGATTATTATGAAGAAAAATACAAAAAAAATTGGCATGATGGATTCTGGCGTTGGCGGCTTAACGGTCTTAAAGGCTGCCGTCCAATCCATGCCAGCAGAAGCTATCGTTTATGTTGGCGACACAGCCAGAATGCCTTACGGTCCTCGTGAATCAGAGGAAGTCGCTGATTTTACTAGACAAATTGCTGACTATTTGCTTGAAACCCATGACATTAAGGCGCTGGTGATTGCCTGCAATACAGCAACTGCTTGCGCCTTGCCCGGCTTACAAGAAGACTTGACCATTCCTGTCATTGGTGTGATTGATTCTGGTGTCCAGTCGGCCGTTTTGTCAAGCAAAACGAAGAAAATTGGTGTGATTGCGACTGAAGGAACCGTTGATTCAGGTCAGTACCAGGCCGAAATTCAGTCAGCGGCGCCGGGTAGTCAGGTTTTTGCACAGGCGGAGCCTGATTTTGTCCAATTTGTTGAACAAAACCGCTATCAAGATGCTGAGGTAGCTGAAATTGTTAAAGAACATTTGCAGCCCCTCAAAGAGGCTGGTATCGACACGTTGGTGCTTGGCTGCACGCACTTTCCGCTATTGGCTGATGTCATTCAGCAGGCCCTACCAGAGGTAACGCTGGTTGATCCTGGTGTCGCCACAGCGCAAAAATTAGCGGTTCTTCTGAAAGAACAGGACTTGGTGGCTGATAGCGACCCGGCCGCTCGGCCAGAAAACAAGCAATACCAACTATATACAACGGGTCCGGTTTCAACTTTTTTAACTATAGCCGAGCAATGGTTGGGTTCAAAACACGATTGGCATTTTACCCACCTGAATCTACCAGCAACGGACTGATTGCAGCATTAGTAACCAGCAAACAGATGACCATCTGTTAGAAAAAATGACCTTGATTTTGTCAAAGAAGGAGCAAAGATGACGCGCTTAATTATCGCAACTGGCAACGCCCATAAGGTTCAAGAAATAAAGGAGGCCTTGGCCAAGCTGGATTTGGACTGGGATATTTTATCTTTAGAGGACTTGGATGAGGTTCCTGAAATTATTGAAGATGGCAAAACTTTTGCAGAAAACGTTCATAAAAAGACGACTGCTCTTGCGATTGTCTATCCAGATGACTATATCATGGCCGATGACTCTGGGTTAACGGTTGCAGCCTTAAAAGGCGAACCAGGGGTTTATTCGGCTCGCTATGCGGGTGACCACGATGATGATGCAAATAATGCTAAAGTTTTGGCTAAGTTAGCTGGAAAAGGCGGGCAGGAACGTCAAGCACAATTCACGACCGTACTCGAACTGATTGGTACTGGTAAAGAACCTTTAGTTGTTAGTGGCCATGTCGATGGGCAAATCACGGAGACAGAAATTGGCGACAACAAATTTGGTTACGATCCGATTTTTTATTACGAACCACTACAGAAGACTTTTGCCCAATTAACGGTGGCTGAGAAGAACCTGATTTCACACCGAGGTCGGGCTCTAGAAAAGTTAGTCAAGGCGTTACCGGCTTGGCTAAAGCAGTAAGATCTTTGCTTTGAGAAGGCGACCAGAATTGGCCGTCTTTTATTTTGCTAAGCAAGTAGGAAAGGAGGCGAGCAAATGCGCTATAATAGTAATGATATGAGTGATGAAAACCCACAATTTAATACTTGGTTTGAAGGCCAAAATGAGACGGATGCATTGCTGCGTGATGCGGCAGAAAACGCCAGGGACCAGCAAGATGAGCTCTCCTTACGACCCAAGTACCTACGGGAATACATTGGTCAAAAGTCATTAAAAGAGGAGTTGGCGGTTTACCTCCAAGCTGCCAAGATGCGTGAAGAAGCCCTTGACCATGTTCTACTCTTTGGACCGCCAGGATTAGGCAAGACGACCTTGGCAATGATTATTGCCAATGAATTGGGCGTGCATCTGAAGACAGCCTCTGGGCCGGCGATTGAAAAAGGTGGCGATTTGGTTGCCTTGCTCAATGGGCTCGAGCCGGGGGATGTGCTTTTTATTGATGAAATCCACCGCCTGCCAACGACGATTGAGGAAATGCTGTATTCTGCCATGGAAGATTACTTTATTGATATCATGGTGGGCCAGGGACCGACTGCTAGAGCCGTTCATTTTCCTTTACCACCGTTTACCTTAGTCGGTGCAACGACTCGGCCTGGGATGCTTTCCAAGCCTTTGCGTGATCGCTTTGGGATTATTAATTCGCTCGAATATTATCAACCTGAAGATTTGCAGCAAATTGTAGTTCGGACGGCTGATATCTTCGAGGCACCAATCACCAAGGAAGGTGCCTATGCCGTCGCCTCGCGGTCACGAGGAACACCGCGAATTGCCAATCGGTTGTTGAAGCGGGTGCGGGACTTTGCTCAGGTTGCTGGAAAAGAAGCAATTGATACGGACTTGGTGGAAACAGCTCTAGATAAGCTACGGGTTGATCAAAAAGGCCTCGATGATACAGACCACAAGTTACTAAATGCGATGATGGATTTCTATCATGGTGGGCCAGTGGGCCTTTCAACCATTGCTGCTAATATTGGCGAAGAAGCCGATACTTTGGAGTCGATGGTTGAGCCGTACCTCTTGCAGTTGGGCTTTATTCGTCGAACTCCAAGAGGCCGGGTAGTGACAAAAGCAGCCTACCAGCATCTGGGTCGGCCGATGCCCCAACCAAAAGACTGATTTGCTCGTCTTTGATCGGCCAAGTCTTTGGACCAGAGTATATTTTGCTCAAAAGTATGAACGCTATCAGCCTGCTGGCTGATGAATAAAAGAATTTAAAAGAGATTTATGACAGAAGAAAAGCACTATCAATTATCAGATTTTGACTACGACTTGCCCCAAGAATTAATTGCGCAAACACCATTAAAACAACGCGATACTTCCCGGCTCTTAGTGTTGAATGCAAAAACGGGGGCCTATGAGGACCGACATTTTTATGACATTTTGGACTATTTGAACCCAGGCGATGCTTTAGTGATGAATAATTCACGAGTTTTGCCAGCCCGGTTACATGGGATTCGCCCAGAAACAGGTGGCCATGCTGAAGTCCTATTATTGCGTCAAGACCATGGAGATGTCTGGGAAACTTTGGTCAAACCAGCTAAAAAATCACCAATTGGTTCAACGATCGTTTTTGGTGATGATCCAGAAAATCCCGTGATGACGGCGACGATTGTTGGCGAATTGGAACATGGTGGTCGCTATGTTGAGTTTTCCTATGCTGGCATTTTTATGGAACGTTTGAACGAGTTGGGGGAAATGCCCTTGCCACCCTACATTAAGGAAAAATTGGCAGACCAAGAGCGCTATCAAACTGTTTACTCCAAGGTTGATGGCTCGGCTGCGGCCCCCACTGCCGGCCTGCACTGGACACCAGAATTGCTGCAAAAGGTTGCTGCAAAGGGCGTTGAATTAGTGGAATTGACCTTGCACGTTGGTTTGGGAACCTTCCGACCAGTGGAAGAGGAAAATATTGAAGACCATCAGATGCATTCTGAATTTTATCAATTGAGCGCTGAAGCAGCAGCCACGTTGAATAAGGTTCGCAAGCAGGGTGGGCGGATCGTTGCTACCGGGACGACGTCAATTCGAACGTTGGAAACGATTGGTTCAAAATTTGATGGTCAACTTCAGGCTGATTCTGGTTGGACGGAGATCTTTATTAAACCTGGTTATCAGTGGCGGGTTGTTGATGCCTTTATCACGAACTTCCATTTGCCAAAGTCGACGTTGGTGATGTTGGTTGCAGCTTTTACTGGTCGGGAGAACATTTTGAATGCATATCGTCATGCAGTTGAGGCTCAATATCGCTTCTTCTCCTTTGGGGATGCGATGTTTATTCATAAGTAAAAATAAAAAAAGCAGTTGCCACGGCAACTGCTTTTTTATTGATTTACATGTCTTTTAGGGAACTTATTCAGCTGCTTCGATGGCTTTGTGAACCATGGTCAAGTCAGTTAAATCAGCGGCCTTAAAATCAGGGTTTTCAGTTGGTAAGACCTGTTCGATAGTATCGAATTTTTGGACCTTAACGGTGGCTGACAAAACTTTTCCGGTTAAAACATGGCCAGCAAGGTCGTGGTCGTTAGAAAGGAAGTGGGAATGGAATCCAGCTACGGTCACGCCTTGATAGATGGCCGGAGCATAGTAGGAAAGAAGTCGACCCGAGACCTTTGAACCATGGAAAACCTGTTGCTTTTCAGCGGCTTCGGTTAGGGACGGATATGGCTTCTGGCTACCAGCAGCTGAGCGAGTCGTCATTGTTTCAAATTCACCTTCGACCAAGAAAGCTGCAAACTGATTTTGCGCCTGTAATTTGTCGATGGCATTTTGCAAAACGACTTCCAAATCAGCACTTTCCGCTGTTCCAAAATCTTGAAAATCACCATGGTGAGCAGCTGTAAATGGGGAACTAAAGCTTTCATCTGGGGTTTCAGATTTGCCAGAAACCAAGGTGTGGTAGGCTTGACCATCTAAGATAATCAGTTCGCCATCGAGGCCCTGACCAGTACCAATTCCAAAGTCACCGTGTTGCAGGAGGTCGTGGATGGACATTGTCCCGTCTAAGAGGCCGTTAGCAAGAAGCTGCATCGTGCCAACTTGAAATAAAGTTGTTTTTGACATTCGTAAAAATCCTTTCAATTCTTTTGATTATTTTTATTGTACTCCTATCAACTAGGGGACTGACAAGAAATTTTTAAAATCAGGACACAAAACCAACAAAGTGCCCAGTGTTCAGCTAAATGACAGTGTTATAATATGGAATATGAAAAGCTATCAGACGAACAATCCAAAAGAAACCCAGGCGTTGGCCGAGCAATTAGCCAAACTCGTTTACCCCGGCCTGGTGGTGACGCTAAAAGGCGACTTAGGTGCCGGTAAGACGACCTTTACCCAGGGATTGGCTCAGGCCTTGGGCATTACGAGTCGGGTTAAAAGTCCGACTTTTAATATCTTGAATACTTATGAAGAAGGTCGGATTCCCCTTTATCATTTTGACGCTTATCGTCTTGAAAATATGGGCGCAGCCGACCAGGGATTTGAAGACTATCTGGGTACTGATGGTGTCACGTTAATTGAGTGGCCCCAGTACATGGCGGATCTTTTGCCAAATGATCGCTTAGAAATGACCTTTACCCGCATGGTTGGCACAGACTCTGGCCGTCAAATTGCGGTTTTGGGGGTGGGCCAAGCCACGCAAATTGAGGAGGACTTACACGGATGATTGCAGCACAATTGGACCACTATGAGTACTCAATGCTTGGCTTGGACCTGCAACAGGCTCAAGCTGCCCAAGATTTATTGACTCAGCTTAAACAGGAATCAGATACTTTTGAATTAGCTGAAGTTCGTGATTCATTAGCAGCGTCTGATCAATCGGCAGTTGCTGCAGCTGATTTGAAAAATGATGACCGCCCCGCTAAGACCTGGTTGATCTGGGCTAAACCATTGGGAGATGAAGAAGGCGGTGACGCGGTTGCCATCGGTATGGCTTCAATTGCCGATGGTGAAGTTGGTTTGGCGATTTTGGCCGCCTTTCAGGGCCACGGACTAGGCCAATCAACGCTGGCAGCGATGGTCGTTTGGGCCGAAGAGGCTGGTTATGACCGTCTGTGGTTAGATGTCGACCTGGAAAATCAGGTTGCTCGTCATTTGTACAAAAAGCTTGGTTTCACAGAAGTCGGTGAGGAACCTGAGCCAATTGAATTACGGTCTGGCCGCCAGGCCAACCTTGTAAAAATGGAGTTACTGTTCTAATGAATTTTGTCGCTTTTGATTTTGAAACAGCCAACAACCAGCGCCATTCAGCTGTTTCACTTGCTTTGGTTGTCGTTCGTGACAACCAGGTGGTGGACCAATTTTATTCTTTAATTAAATCACCAACGCCATTTTCAGCGCGAAATTCGCAAATTCATGGCATTTATCCAAAGGACGTTGTCAATGCGCCCACATTTGCAGAAATTTGGCCAACAATTGCGCCGTTATTTACTGAAGAAAAACTCGTGGTGGCGCATAATGCCAATTTTGATGCCTCGGTTTTACGGGCCTGCTTAGACTATTACGGCCTGCCAGAAGCTCATTATCAACTGTTGGATACTGTGCAAACCTCGCGTCGCCTCTTGCCTGATTTGCAAAATCATAAACTCAACACGGTTTCTGCTGCTTTGAACATTCGTTTGGACCACCACCATAATGCGCTAGAGGATTCTTTGGCTTGTGCGGAGATTTTGATTTACCAAAGTGAGCTTTTTGGAAATCAGGTCCTAAAAGAATATGTTCGTAATCAATAAAGTGTGTTAACTGTGCTGTTTAAGCGGTTAGTAACGGCGTACCATTTTTTTAAATAAATTTTTCAATCAATGGTTTAACGAGTTAGTTCCCTATAAACCGCAGGATAGCAGCTTTGCTGCCATAGTATTGGTATCTAAGCAAGTGCAGTTGGTGGCAATCCTGGCGAGGGTACAGTGACTATGGTTTTTAAAACCATAACCCCAAGTATCCTGAGAAAGGATTAGCCCCTACCCGTAGGAGTTGTCTTAGCATTTTGGTGAGTTTTGATAACCGATTGACAAAGGCGCTTAAACAAAATGTAAAAAAGCAGATTCCAATCATGGAGTCTGCTTTATTGTTATCAGTCGATGGTTAATTCAATTGGAGCATGGTCCTGTCTAGCACCGGTATCGACGACCTTGATTGCTTGAACCTTATCAGCAATCCGGTTTGAAACCAAGTAATAGTCAATCCGCCAACCAGAGTTGTTAATCTTAGATGTTTTCACCCGTTGTGCCCACCATGTATAGATACCTGCTTGCCCAGGGTTCTTGGCGCGCATGATATCGGTGTAACCGGCATTTAGTAACAAGGTGAACTTTTGGCGTTCCTCGTCTGTAAAGCCAGCAGAATGATGGTTGGTACTTGGGTGCTTGAGGTCAATCTCTTCGTGGGCAACATTAAAATCACCAGAAAAAATGACAGGTTTTTTCACATTTAAATCATCAATATAGTCCCGGTAAGCATCATCCCACGCCTGACGATCCTCCAGTCGGTCTAATTTTGAACCGGCATTGGGTGTGTAGACCGTCGAAACAAAGAATTCCTTGTATTCAAGGGTGACGATTCGTCCTTCTTGGTCCATTTCACCAGGAGCACCAATCGTTGGGTAGTCAACGGCAATTGGCTCTTCTTTAGCAATCATCATGGTACCAGCGTAGGATTTTCTGGCTGTTGATGAGTTGGTGTAAAAGTGATAATCCGGGAAGAGTTCAGTCAGGGCGGCTAAGTGCTTTTTCGTTAAGCCGGACTCTTTCAGTTTTGTTTCCTGGATGGCGAGGACATCAGGCTTTGCGGCAGCCAAATTAGATAAAACGTCCCAGGTCATCTTGCCACGGTCTGAACTGTGTTCGACGGCGGCGTTAATGGAGTCGATATTCCACGAAATAAATTTCATTAGGTCTCAGTATCCTTTGCTGATTTTAGTTGAGGGTAAGCCCACTTTGCTGGTTACAAGGGCGGGTTTTGGTCGGCCATTTCCTTCATAAAGGCAGGGAGGGCCTGAGCAATTTCGGTTGGCAAGGTTACGTAGGCCGTCTCTGCTAAACGCTCTGCAATCGCTGAATGACTGTAGACGGCTGCCAAAACGGCTTTCTTTGTGTCTTGAAATTGTGCAACAAAGGCTGCAATGATGCCGGCGAGCGTATCACCCATGCCACCGGTTGCCTGGTAGGGGCCACCAACAGTCAGTTGGTAAAGCTCATTTTCCAAGTATACCTGAGTCTGGTCAGACTTCAAAACCAAAATTGGTTCAGGATTCATGGCAACAAGGGCCTCCCAGTTATTGTCTTCTTTTGCTTGGTCAGCGATGGCCACTTGACCAAAACGTTGCCATTCCATTTGATGGGGCGTTAGGATAATTTGTCCCTGTGGTAGGGGCAGGTTTTCCTGTGCCATCATGGTCAAGGCTGATCCATCTAAAATAACCTTATGCTTGTCGGTGAGCTCTTTTTGGACTTGCTTTAAAATGGTTAATTCATTTCCTAAACCAGAACCAATGAGGACAACGTCCACACCGGCAATTAAATTTGATAGGTCCTGATGGTAGTCAACGACCATAGCCTCGGGCAAGCGGGCGTGAAGGGCTGTTTTATTAACGGGGTCGGTTGCCACCGTGACTAAACCAGCGCCGCCAAAGACGGCGGCCTGGGCGTTCATAATGGCTGCCCCGCCTAGGTCTTGGTTACCCGCGACGATTAAAATTTTGCCAAAAGTACCTTTATGTGATTGGCGTGGTCGAACTTGAATGACTTCTTGCACGATTTTCTCAGTTAATTTAATCATTTTTCACCTCTCTGCTAAGCATTTTACGCCTAAGATGTGTATAATGAAAATAACTTAATGAGAAAATAATGAAAAAGGTGAGAGCGACTTTGGTCACTTCCCACAAGGAGGTCTTTGATGATTGATTGGCAGGCAAAAGCTAAGGAAGAAGAACAGGCTTACTTGGCTGATTTGAAGGAATTTTTGAAAATTCCTTCTGTTCGTGACGATAGCAAGAAGACGGCGGATGCACCGTTAGGACCCGGTCCAAAGGATGCGCTGGTTCACATTTTGACCTTGGCCGACCGAGACGGCTTCACGACTAAGAACATTGATAACTTAGCTGGTTACATTGAAATTGGTCCAAAGGATGCTGATGAATATGTCGCTTTGCTTTCTCACGTGGACGTCATGCCTGCTGGTGAAGGTTGGGAAACGGACCCTTTTGATCCCGTTATTGAAGACGGTAAAGTGATTGCCCGTGGGGCTTCTGATGATAAGGGACCTGGTTTGGCTGCTTATTATGGGTTTAAGATGATTCGTGATTTAAACTTGCCATTGAAGCGTCGTGTTCGCTTGATTTTCGGTACTGATGAGGAAAACGATTGGACTGGAATGACGCGCTACTTCGAGGTTGAACCGGCACCCGCCTATGGTTTTTCGCCTGATGCCGAATACCCAATTATTAACGGTGAAAAAGGAAACTTGCAGGTGAATATCACTTCGAAAGCAACTAACGGGGATGCTGCTCAGTTGCTCTCATTTGAGTCAGGGATTCGGACGAACATGGTACCAGGTGTTGCTCGCGCTGCTGTAGCAGGCCTTGCCACTGATCAGGTTGAAGCTGATTTTGCAGCCTTCTTGACTGATAATTCCCAGGTATCTGGAATCGTGACCACAGACGGGGGGCAGTTGTCCTTTGAGGTCTTTGGTAAGCAGGTCCACGGTTCTTTGCCTGAGACGGGTGAAAACGCCGGAACTTACTTGGCAAAATTCTTGATGCAATATGACTTTGGGGGCACAGCTGCTCACTTCCTTGCTTACTTGGGGGACTTGTCACACGATGATCCAACTGGTCAAAAATTAGGTGTCAACCATGTTGACGATGTGATGGGTGCCTTGTCAATGAACGTTGGAATTCAAAAGTTCGATTTGGAAGAGGGTGTTTACATTAACTTTAACTTCCGCTATCCAAAGGGAATCGAACCAGCATTCATCGAGGAAAAGTTGGCAAAGGCAATGCCATCCTGGGATTATTTAGCTAAGATTGGTGGTCATGCTCAAGTGCCACACTACGTTTCGCCTGAGGATCCAGTCGTAAAAACTTTGTTGAGCATTTACCACGAGCAAACTGGTCTAAAAGCACATGACCAAGTAATTGGTGGTGGCACCTATGGTCGGTTGATGGAGCGCGGAGTAGCCTTTGGTGCTTTGTTCCCCGATTCACCAGATACGATGCACCAAGTTGGAGAATTTGCCTTGGTTGATGACCTTGTGCGTTCAATGGGAATCTATGGTCAAGCCATTGTTGACTTAGCTAATTTGCCTGAATAAAAATTAGTAAAGTGCTACACGTTCTGAAAGTTCAATCTTGTTTACTAATGACACGGAATCAAAGTCAGACTTTTGTCTGGCTTTTTATTTTGGTTAATAATAATTGTCTTTGAAATGTAACCGCTTTGCATGTAAAAAATAAAAGCACCGTTTTTTGATTTTCATATAATGAACTTAATTCGATTTAGAGAGAGTTGAGGGAGTTAGTGAGATGAGAGTAGAAGACTTTTTTCATGAATATAACCATCGTCATGAAAACGATGACCTGGTTGGTGAAATCGAAGAAATTCAAAATTACTGGCAAAAGATGCGTCAATCACGTCGGAGCTTTGTGGGTTTGACACCAGAAGAGTTGTTACGGACTGACGGAAAAATAATGGCATTAGACCAGGTTTACGAGCATTTGATTGAGAAAAAAGCGGAACTGATTTCCCATGGGGGATCCTATCCTTTAATGGAAACTGACCTGCGTGAAACTGGCTTTAATCATAAAATTGAGACGATTGATAAGATGGAGGTTATTACTGGTGACTACATGTGGGGGCAACAGAATAACACCTTTACTGTGGTTGGGGATGACCTCATCGCTTCTAGTTATTTTGTCAAAATGGGGACGGATGAAACTGATGATTTAAACTTTAAAAGTCAGCGATTGATGCCAAGATGGATTTCTTTCAGGCCATGAAGGACCTTCGGGTTGGTAGTTGGGAGGAAAAGTACGTGGATGAAAGCGTGATGGATGGGACTCAGTGGAGTGTACGCATTTACTTCAATCACGGCATGGAAGTCTTGGCCATCGAGGGCAGCAACGATTATCCCGACAACGTAGAAGAATTTGATCGCGTCTTTGATTTAAATGTCTTTGGTAACATGGACTCGGGTGTTGAGGGTGAATTTGTTGAATGATGAGGGCAAGAAAATTTATTGTCTGGATCAAAAGGGAAAAATATTAAACAAAGTCGCGATTCAAGCAATCGCAGTTTTTGTGTTAAAAATGATAGAAGAATCCGCCATTGGGCAAGCGTTGGTTAGTTAAGCAGAGTTGAAAAATATTTAGGCAGCGCATTTTTTGGTCTAGTTTTTGAGTAGAAGTTGGTGGAAGGCCAATCAATCATTGCTATTCCTTGCTAACCGCCATCAGCATCTTGGTCGCCGGCCTTGATAAAATCAGTCATTTGGTCTAAAATTATATAGAACTTATTTTTGGAGGATTTAACATGTCTAAATGGACAGCTGCTGCGGATGCAAACCGCGGTACACTAGAATTTTCAATTGCTCAAGCTGATGTACAAAAGGCCTTGAAGCCAGCATTTGACAAGAACAAGAATCAAATTGCCGTACCCGGATTCCGTAAGGGTAAGGTACCAATGTCATTGTTCATGCAAAAGTTTGGTGAAGAAGCATTGTACCAAGATGTCATGGATATCGTTTTGCCAGCCGCTTATGATGCAGCTGTTGCTGAACAAGGCATCACAGTTGTTGGTCGCCCCGACATCATTCCAGTTTCAATGGACAAGGGTGCTGACTGGCAAATGAAGGCTGAAGTAGCCGTTGCCCCTGAAATCAAGTTGGGTGATTACACTGGTTTGTCTGTGGAAAAGCAAGACGCCACTGTATCAGATGAAGAAGTTGATGCTGAAATTAAGCGCCAACAAGAAAACCAAGCTGAATTGGTTTTGCAAGAAGCCGGCACAAAGGCTGAAAATGGCGACACTGTTGTCATTGACTTTGACGGTTCTGTTGACGGTGACCACTTTGATGGTGGACAAGCTAAGGATTATTCTTTGGAATTGGGCTCAGGTTCATTTATCCCAGGGTTTGAAGACCAATTGGTTGGTCACGTAGCCGGCGACGATGTTGACGTTAAGGTTACTTTCCCCGAAGAATATCAAGCTAAGGACTTGGCTGGCAAGGAAGCTTTGTTTGAAGTCAAGCTTCACGAAATCAAGCGCAAGTCATTGCCTGATTTGGATGACGAATTCGCCAAGGACGTTGATGAAGACGTTGAAACTTTGGCTGAATTGAAGGAAAAGACAAAGAAGAACTTGCAAGAAGCACGTGACGAAGCAGCTAAGGATGCTTTCGAAGATGCTGCTGTGCAAGCTGCAGTTGACAATGCTGAAGTTGTTGGTGGCAAGCTGCCAGAAGAGATGATTCACGAAGACGTTGATCGTCAAATGCAACAATACTTGGCTCAATTGCAACAACAAGGCATTTCACCAGAAATGTTCTTCCAGATTTCTGGTCAAACTCAGGAATCATTCCACAAGCAATTTGAAGAAGGTGCTGACAACCGCGTCAAGACAAACTTGGTTTTGGAAGCGATTGTTAAGGCCGAAAAGATTGATCCAAGCGCTGATGAAGTTGCTGCCGAAGTTAAGTCATTGGCTGATCAATACAATATTTCAGAAGAACAAGTTAAGCAATCATTGTCAGATGATTTGTTGAAGCACGACATTGCTATGAAGGCAGTCGTTGACAAGATTGTTTCATCTGCCAAGGCAAAGTAAGCCACTAAAAAGAGCCCGGTTGGGCTTTTTTTCTTACATAGCTTACTCTACTACTTTAGGCAGTTGTTCTTGTTGAACAAGCCGGCAAGCGAGTGCTAATGCCGAAGAAAGACGATATCGAGGGGGATACTATGGTCCAAACACCCAATGAAACCACTCCAGTCCACTGCTCTTTTTGTGGTAAGGATGCTGATGAAGTCAAGAAACTAGTCGCTGGTCCTGATGGATTATATATTTGTAATGAGTGCATCGCATTGGCTGATCAAATTATCCAAGAAGAGATGCGAGTGGACCAACAGTCTGAGCAGCTGACTTTACCCACACCAAAGGAAATCGTTGAAAATTTGAACGATTACGTGATTGGCCAAGAAAATGCCAAGAAGACTTTGGCAGTGGCTGTCTATAACCACTACAAGCGTGTTAATGAAAACGCTTTGAAGACGACAGATGTTGAATTACAAAAGTCAAACATCGCTTTGCTAGGACCAACTGGGTCAGGAAAGACTTATTTGGCGCAGTCATTGGCGAAGATTTTGCAAGTTCCGTTTGCCATTGCCGATGCAACGACGTTGACGGAAGCCGGTTACGTTGGTGAAGACGTCGAAAACATCTTGCTCAAGCTTTTGCAGGCTGCTGATTTTGATGTTGAATCTGCTCAACGTGGAATCATCTATGTCGATGAAATTGATAAGATTGCTAAAAAATCAGAAAACGTTTCGATTACCCGTGATGTTTCAGGCGAAGGCGTTCAACAGGCGTTGCTGAAGATGTTGGAAGGAACGATTGCTTCCGTGCCACCACAAGGCGGCCGAAAGCACCCACAACAGGAGCTAATCCAAGTTGATACCACCAACATTCTCTTTATCGTCGGTGGGGCCTTTGCTGGTCTAGATACATTGATTAAGGAACGTTTGGGCAGCCGAGTAATTGGCTTTGGTTCAAGTACAACTGACCAAGCTAAGGCCTTGGATCAGCCCAATGTTTTGAAAAATGTTGAACCAGAAGATCTGACAAAGTTTGGTTTGATTCCAGAATTTATTGGTCGTTTGCCCATTATCACGGTCTTAGATGAGTTGGCGGTCGAGGATTTGACCCATATCTTGACACAGCCAAAGAACGCCTTGGTTAAGCAGTACCAGGCACTGCTTGGATTGGATGATGTGGAGTTAGAATTCCAGCCGGCTGCCCTGTCGGCGATGGCTAATTTGGCCATCGAACGTGGTACTGGTGCCCGTGGTTTGCGTTCAATTATTGAAAACGTCATGAAGGATACGATGTTTGATATTCCAAGCCGTAATGATATTGAAAAGGTCGTAATCACTAAGGCGTCTGTAACGTCTGGTAAGGCGCCTAATCTGGTTTTGAAGAAAGATGAAAAGGACTAAGTATGGACGTTCATAACGTTGAAATGGTGATGTCAGCGGTCTCACCAAGCCAATATCCAACGGACGGTCGGGCTGAATTTGCCTTGGTTGGTCGGTCGAATGTTGGCAAGTCATCATTAACGAATACCCTGATTAATCGTAAAAATTTTGCCCGAACTTCAGGTCAGCCTGGCAAAACTCAAACATTGAACTTTTACGATGTGGAGGGGCAACTCTACTTTGTTGATGTTCCTGGTTATGGTTATGCAAAAGTTTCCAAAAAAAAGCGGGAATCCTTTGGCCAGATGATTGAGACCTATATTAGTTCTCGTAAGCAGCTACGTGGCGTGATTTCTTTGGTTGACGCGCGCCATAAGCCAAGCGAAGAGGACATCATGATGTACAATTGGCTGGCTTATTACAATATTCCAGTTCTTTTAGTAGCAACTAAGGCTGACAAGATTGTTCGTGGAAAATTAAACCAATCTGAGTCAATTATCAAAAAGGCAGTTGATTTTGATGATGAAAATTCTGATTTTCAATTTTTTTCATCCGTTACTAAATCAGGAAAAGATGAAGTTTGGCAATGGATTGAAGATCGACTTTAAATTCATAAAAACACAACTATACCATTGACTATTTTTCGTTACTGTTTACAATGTTAGGTAGGAGGTAATTTCAATGTCACAAGATACAGCAATTTTTGCTGGAGGATGTTTTTGGTGTATGGTCGAGCCATTTGACTCGTTACCAGGAATCGAAAAGGTTCGTTCCGGCTACACCGGTGGCCACGTGGCAAACCCAACCTACGAGGAAGTTTGTTCTCATACTACCGGCCATACTGAAGCAGTCAAGATTTGGTTTGATCCTGATAAGTTCTCATATAAGGACTTGGTTGAACTTTATTGGCAAGTAGCTGACCCAACCGATGCAACTGGACAGTTTGCTGATCGTGGTGATTCTTACCGTCCAGTAATCTTCGTTAACTCACCTGAGCAGCGTCAAATTGCTGAGGAGTCGAAGAAGGAATTGAACGAATCAGGTCGATTCGATAAGCCCATCGTGACGTCAATCGAGGATGCTAAGCCATTTTATGAGGCCGAGGAATACCACCAAGACTTCTACAAGAAGGACCCATTGCGTGAAGCAGCAATGATGGCACCCCGACATAACTATCAAGCAAAGTATTGGGGGGACAAATAGTCATGGCAAAGTATAATCAAGAAGAATTAAAGCAGCGCTTAACACCTGAACAGTACGATGTAACGCAAAATGCGGCTACTGAACGGGCCTTCACTGGTAAGTATGATCAGTGGTGGAACGATGGCATTTTTGTTGATGTTGTTTCCGGTGAACCACTTTTTTCGTCAACCGACAAGTATGATTCTGGTTGCGGTTGGCCATCCTTTACCAAAGGAATTGATGATGCTGATTTGAATGAATCAACTGATAATTCCTTTGGAATGACACGGACGGAAGTTCGTTCCGGCGAAGCCAACTCACACCTTGGCCATGTCTTTAATGACGGCCCAGTTGACCAAGGCGGCTTGCGCTACTGCATCAATTCTGCAGCCTTGCGCTTTGTTCCCAAGGAAGACCTGGAAAAAGAAGGATACGGTAAGTATTCTTACCTCTTTAATTAAATTAGTTTGACCGAAAACCGCTGCCCTTGAGGGTGGCGGTTTTTTTGATTAAGACGAAAAACCTTTTTCTCAATAGTCAGCAAAAGCCTGCCATATTAGGCGATGCGCTTGGTAATTGACTAAATGCCCGTTAAAATTGCACAAATATTAATCGCTTTTGCTAGTGCTTTCTTAGTAAATTAGTATACTAGGATTAATGGAAATGAAAGAGAGAGGCACAATGGAATTTACCTTTAATGAAAACCTATTATCTTTGAGAAAAGCACATAACTTATCTCAAGAAAGCTTGGCCAACGAATTGTATGTCACTAGGCAAACAATTTCAAAGTGGGAAACTGGGGAGGTCACACCAGATTTGGCCAAAATTCAATCTGTTGCCGATTACTTTCAAGTACCGGTCGAAGAGGTCCTATTTGGCCAGCAACAATCATCAACATTAACCAATTCAGTGAAAGACCGTGCTAAAAAATTTTTTGAGGAAGATGAAGCCGACAAAGACTGGCACGAAAATCACCGATGGCGCGAATGGCAACATCGACCAATTAATAATGGTTGGGAGTTTTTGGCAAGATATTATTGGATTTTATTTGCTCTAATTGCGATGACGGGTTGGTTCGTCAGCAAAAAATAAGAGATATTGACAGCCGTTTTTCAGGTAAAATATTCTTCAAAACACAGCGGCCCGCATATTTGCTTTGCGGACCGTTTTTTGGACTGAATGACAGAAGCATTTCGCTGGCAGGAATCCGAACACACGATTAGTTGATGTCAGGAAAGCTGAGGTAATGTCTGTTAAATCAGTTTAACTGTGCTAGAATGATGCAAATTAAAGGAATTCTAATTGTGTTTGGAAGAGGAACAGCCATGGTAAAAAGTTATGTTGTTGATGCGTTTGCAAGTGAGATTTTTAAAGGTAATCCAGCGGCAGTCCTCTTTGTTGATCATTTTCCCAGTGATCAAATGATGCAAAATATTGCCATGGAAAATAAGCTTTCTGAAACAGCCTTTGTCGTTAAAAAAGACGATAAGCACTACGATTTGCGGTGGTTCTCACCAGCTGGTGAGATTGACCTTTGTGGTCATGCTACTTTGGCGACCGGCTTCTTAGTTTTCCAAAAGGCAGCTCCAAAAGATGGGCAGTCCGTAGTTTTCAATACCATGAGTGGTGATTTAAAAGTGACAAAGAGGGATAATCTCTATGAGATGGATTTTCCCACTTACGATTTGAAGGCAGTCCCAGTAACAGAAGCTATGACCGAAGCCTATGGTACTCGGCCAGATGCTGCTTACCTTGGTCGTGATTTGGTCTGTGTCTTTCCAAAGGGAACGGCAATTGCCGGGATGGATCCAGATATGGAAAAATTAAAAAAATTAGCTGGCATGGCCCAACACGCTACGGCTATTGTGGATGACGAGTATGATTGCGTATCACGGTCATTTGCGCCTAAGCTAGGAATTAACGAAGACCCTGTCTGCGGCAGTGGTCATTGCCATATCGCACCTTATTGGTCAGAACGATTAGGTAAGCACCAATTAGTTGCTTACCAGGCTTCACCGCGATCTGGTGTCCTGCACTGTGATTATGAGGGGAAGCGAACTAAGCTGAGTGGTGAGGCAGTTCTTTATTCTGAAAATGAAGTTCATTTAGCAATTTGAAAGCAGTTTATTGGGGAAAAATTCATCGGTGTACGGGAATATGTTCCGTGCATTTTTTAGTAGAACATGGTACTAAGGGCTGTCCCATAAAAATGGTTGTAGCTGAATACTTGTGACTGAATGACAAATATTTTGTTATGACTGTGTTCTTCAAAAATGTCCTCCGTTTTTATCCATGTAGGAGGCATACGGGTTATCTAGTTTGATTATCTGATATCGGCAAAAGAAAATTGGTAATCATGATGGGAGTTCAACAAAAGTTGCCACCATTAATTACCTGGTTAACGTCCACAAATCATGAATGAGTTTAGAAGTATCGGCAAAAGCGTAGCGGTAAATGATGACCAGCAGGCCGATGAGATTGGTGAAGAGACCGGTAATCAGATAATTTTGCACCTTAATGGCGACAATGTCGGCTAAAAAGATCGTAATGCCTAAAATGGTAACAGTCACTAGTGCAAAGTAGAGGCTAATGGAAACGATGAGCCAGCGCCGCATGGCGGCCTTGGATTTGAGTTCCTTCACCAGCTGCCCTTGGATGGCTGAGGCGGTATCATTGTTAATAACATGGCTACGCAGTAATTCTGCTTGTTTTTGTGCAAGTAAGGTTTGGTCGTCAAGGGGGACGACCATTGGATTAATAATTTGTTCTTTTAATTGACTTCTTTTAGTTTGGGTCATTTGGCTGAATAAACCTCCTGGATTAAAGTGATTAGACGGTTGCGAGCGATTTGATCGTTGATGAAGTAGATTAACGAAAATTTTTGAATTAATTGTGCCGTGGTCAGGGATGACCAATTGAGGTTCTGTAAGAGTGGCCGGGCAGTTTCATCAGGAACTAAGAAATGTTCTGCAAAGAAATCAGCATCTGCTTCGTTGATCCTGTTTACTTGGTGCTGAGATTCAGCGTCTGCAAAGGGATAGTCTAAGATAGCGATACCGTCGACTTGATCAGCTTTTTGATTGATTTGTTCGGTTACCTGGTGATTGTCTTGGTTAACCTGATAGTTCCAACCTAAAATGAGTTGGCCGAGTTCCTTTGCTAGCATATAAATCCAGTCGCGATGGTTTAAGGCGTTTTCAACGACAAACTGTGGCTGATTTTTATCGATGTTATACAGAATGTAGGCGGTTGTCTTTAAGGCGGATAAATCAGCATTGATTACGGCTAAGCCAATGGATTTAAAATAGGTGGCCAGATTTTCATTGTCGATGTTTTGGTCCATGATTTTCTGATGGGCGTTTTCGGCCAGTTTTCTGATTTCGGTTTGGCGCTGGTAACTAAGCATTGTCATTTCCTTTAATTTTTCGTCATTATTGTAGCATTGAGAGAAGTGACAATTTTTGCCGGTCGTCGTTGTTGCTCTTGACTTTTTGATTGCAACCGGCAGATATTTAATTGGTACAATGAGAGCAAGAATGTTTAAATTTTAAGATTAGAAAAGGACAAGGAAATGACACCAGCTGCATTTTTTCAACAGGCTAAAGACGAAGGGGTGATTCCGTTGGGAGCCCGATTACAATCTAGTTTTCAATTTGGCGCGGCGGCTGACGCTCTCGCTCAATTGGTCCTGAAAGGCGTTAAAACGGCCACTGCGAGTGCTTACGACTTATACGAAGAAGAGCCGTTACCTGCTTTTGGCGCGTATGATGTTATTTTAGATGGGCAGAATCAGCCCGTTGGCATTATTAAAAATGATGCTGTCACAATTGAACAGTACCTGGATGTTAACGCCCAACATGCCTATCAAGAGGGCGAAGGGGACCGTTCATTAGCCTATTGGCGCCAGGTACACCACGATTTTTTTACTGCCGCCTACCAAGAGGAAGGCAAAGTATTCCGAGAAAATCAGTCACCAATTGTCCTGGAAAAATTTCACTTGGTTTATCCACAATAAAAAGGTTGAAACGAGATTGTTTCGACCTTTTTATCTGCATATTTCGTAGCACTGAGAGTATTCTGATTTGGAATATTTAGTAAAGAGGTGTTGTGTGCTTGGCAGTGGCCAAGAGGGTGAGATTGCCTGCTAATAAAAGTGCGGTAAAGGCAATCCAATTATCGCTCTTGAAAACGAAGAAAAAGCAGATCACAAGAATGATGGAGTAAGTCAGGGGGATGATCAATTGGATCCAGATATTCAAACTAAATTTAACGATCAGTGCCTGTGCTAAGATTACGAGCATTGAAACCAAGATAAATGCGGATTTTTCACTTGCCATTTTAATTTCCCCCCCCTAATTGTCTTCAGACACTATTCGATACTTTTCTAAGGTTAAGTTTATCATTTTTTTATATTTTTCTAATAAAAAGCGATTAAAGAGTGGTTGTTTATTATTTTTTAATCTTTATTGGCAAAAATTTGCTGTTCGGTCGAAATTTTGTTGAATTGAACATTTCATGCGAATTTTTTCTGGTATGTGTTCCTAGAAAAAAGTTGCAACCGAGACTTTGAGCAGGTGGGCAGTCCCTGGGGAGAAAGCAGATGCAAACAATCGTCATGCACTATCGTCGAACTTTTGCGACCTTCTTTGTCGGAGTTTTGGAATTTTTTTCGTGTTGATTGGGTCTTTGATTTCTCCTCAAGAGCCAATATCCTATTGGGCCTCACTCTACTTGGGGCTCGCCGTTATGACCGTTTTTTCGATGTTGGTTGACTGGGTGGTTAAAAAGTATCGGAAAAATTAAAGCTTGAGCGTATTCTAAATAAAATGTTAGTTTGGCAGTGATAGAAGTCTTTCTATTGGAATCCAGATTAAGTTATTGTGCGGCTGATTTTCTGTGGGCGTGGTCGGAAAAATAAATACTTGGATCTTTTTAACATTTGTCTTTAAAATTTGTCACGATAGTATTATAATCGTAATATATTGAAAAGGGGGAATTAAGGATGGCAACATTACGTGATGGTTCAAAAGAGAACCGCGAATCTTTTGAAGAGGCAAAAAGTAAGCAGGCTCAAGAACACGCCGCTGAAGCCCATGAAGAGAAGGCAAACACTCGTGTTGAGGATGCCAAGCACAAGGATGCTCGCTACGACAACGAGGAATTCGAGAACGAAAAGAAAAATTTCGAAGGTCAATAAGCATAATTGGGGGACATCATTATGGAAAAAAAGCATGAATTTGAAGCGGCGGATGCCCGTAAAGTTGAAGATGCTAAGCGCCAGGATGAACGCCTAGAAAAGCAATCAAAGTTCGTCAAATCATCGCACGAAAGTCGTGAAAAAGCTGACGAAAAATGAGTGAAAACGCCTATTCAGGCGTTTTTTTGTTGGCATTATAGTGGTTGATCGTTAACGCTATCAAAAATCAATCAATAAAATTGCTAAATTAATTGAGATACTTTAGACTAAAGCCAACGTAATGTAGAGGTGGGTGAGCGGAGTTGGCAATAATTGCTCGAATTTTACTAGGGTTGTACGCGCTATTAATGATTGTGGCTTCTATTCAATCGCTTTGTTTGGAAAAGAGTCAAAAAAAGTTTTGGCATGGCATTAACCTGCTTTTAAATATTGTCTTGATCCTTATCGCTGTTTTTGCCCACCACCTGTTTTTTCAAATCAGTAGTATTTTGATTTTAGTTTCACTACAGGGACTAACATTCTACCGTGGCTTTTTGAGTGGTAAAATTAACTACCACCATCACCTGGTTCGCATGCTCTGGACCATGCTTTTAATTGTATTGATCATCTTTTTTAGGAATACTACGACATGAGAAATAAAATAACCGAACTGACCATCCTTTATCCACGAACAGCCGCGATTGTTCTGGTGACCGCTCTCAATATTATTTATATTTTATTAGTGAACTTATTTTCGCCCGGTCAATCTTTGCTTGGCTGGCTGAATAGTTTGATCGTTAATGTGGCTGGTTTTGCAATCTTAATGGTTCTAAGCTGGTTATGGACTATATTTATTAATCGAAAAAAAATAAAGAAATTGCTCTGAATGGGCCATTCCTTTTTTGGTTCATGGGCTTATTTGAGACTTCTATTAATGATAGTACTCGCTGTCGACTTAGCAATCAACTGCATGTTTATCAGTGTCAAAATGGTAATGTTGGGTGCTTTTCCTTTGATCAATTTTGATGGATACTATTGTTTTTTCCTCTTGGCATGATTTTGTTAAATTCACTGCAGAACTAAATACAGGGAAAAAGGAATAAATTGTATTATTTTGGTCTTTATTTGTTGCAAAAAAGGTTAAAAATAGAAAAATAACCAATAATTTTGTAAATAAAAAGGATTATTTCAATTCAAACTAGAAATTTCAATCGAATTTCAGTTACATTTGGCTATTTTTAATTTTTTTGCCATTTTTAATGTAGGAAATGTTTCTATTTTGCTTAAATGAATGTGTAATAATAATAACATTAAGACTAATACCCTTTATGGTATAATCATTCTATCCAATAGTTCGGTTTTACTGATTTTGGAAATTTATTTTTTAATCTTTTTATTAGAATAGGTTGTGGAGGATGTATTGTCATGAAAGAAACTGGATCAATTACGGTCAAGCGAGGGATGGCACAGATGCAAAAGGGTGGGGTCATCATGGATGTCGCCAACGTTGAGCAGGCCAAGGTTGCAGAGGCAGCCGGTGCTGTTGCTGTGATGGCCTTGGAACGTGTACCATCTGATATCCGTGCTGCTGGGGGGGGGTGCACGGATGTCAGATCCTGCCATGATTGAAGAAATCATGGCTGCGGTTTCAATCCCTGTAATGGCCAAGGCTCGGATTGGCCATATTGCCGAAGCCCACGTTTTAGAAAGTATTGGTGTTGACTATATCGATGAAAGTGAAGTGTTGACGCCTGCCGATGACAACTTCCACATTGCTAAGAATGAATTTACAGTCCCATTTGTTTGTGGTTGCCGTGACCTTGGGGAAGCATTGCGTCGAATCGGCGAAGGAGCTTCAATGCTGCGTACGAAAGGCGAGCCCGGTACAGGTGACGTTGTGGAAGCAGTTCGCCATATGCAAAGGGTGAACGAACAGATTCGTCACATTCAAAACGAAAAGCCCGAACATTTAATGGCCATTGCCCGTGACTTGCGGGCACCATTAGACTTGGTTCAAGAAATTCATGAAACTGGAAAGTTGCCAGTGGTTAACTTTGCTGCCGGTGGCATTTCAACGCCAGCCGACGCTGCTTTGATGATGAATCTCGGTGCCGATGGCGTTTTTGTTGGTTCTGGTATCTTTAAGTCAGAAAATCCGGCTAAGTTTGCCAAGGCAATTGTGACTGCAACGGCTAGCCCAACGGATTACCACTTGATTGCTGAAGTTTCAAAGAACTTGGGTGCTCCAATGAAGGGAATCGATACAGCTACTTTGCACGACGAAGACAAGATGGCTCCACGCGGAATCTAATTGAAAAAGGGACGAGCAGATGGTAATTGGTGTTTTAGATTTACAAGGTGCTGTTGACGAGCATATCAACATGCTTGCCCAGTCTGGTGTAGCAGGGAAAAAGGTTCTCTCAGAAGAAGATTTAAACCAGGTTGATGGTCTAATTATTCCTGGGGGTGAGAGTACAACAATGATGAACTTGTTGCTCAAATTTGCTTTATTAAAGCCTCTGCAGGAAAAAGTAGCGTCAGGACTGCCAATTTTTGGAACCTGTGCTGGTTTGGTACTCTTATCCCGCCCAGATGCCTTAGCCGGTATTAAAGGTGAAGTGGAGCGGAATGGTTTTGGCCGGCAGAAAGATAGCTTCCAGGCTAATATCGATGTAGCCGGTTTTGATCAGCCATTTCCCGGTATCTTTATCAGAGCTCCATACTTAAAGCAGGTTGCAGCTGACGTTGAAGTATTGGCAAAGATTGATGGCGATCGGATTATTGCCGTTAAACATGGTAATATTTTGGCAACGTCATTTCACCCGGAACTGTCTGATGACCCTCGGTTACATCAACTTTTCTCGGAGATGGTCAGCGCATCAGTTTGATTAAAATCAATAAACGATACGATAAATTCAAGAGACAGCAATGGTCTGTAGGCCGATGTTGTCTTTTTTGATGTTTTAGGTTAAAGAGGGTGAATGAGTGGATGAAATGTCGATAAAATTGCCTTTCTATTTCTCCCTTGACCATCTTTGGTATAATAAAATTAGTATGCACTGGCTGATTTTGCCAGTGAAGTGTTTGATAAAATAGATGTTAGGAAGACTGATGGTCAAAAAAAACTTAGTTAAAGCAAACTTAACAGGTGACCGAATTGGGGTTTTTTTTGGAACCTTGGCACCGATGCACATTGGGCACCAAGCCGAAATTTATAAGGCCGCAGCCCTGAATGATGGGGTCGTTGTGATTACTTCTGGTTACACAGGTGATCGTGGGGATCAAATCGGTTTGCCGGTTGAAAAGCGGTTCCGTTACTTACGGGAGTCCTTCAATGATGAAGACAACATCAAGGTTGATTACATCAATGAAGATGATATCCCTCAGATGCCTAATGGTTGGCAGGAATGGACAGACCGGTTGACCGCAACGATTCGCCGAAATATTGTGAACCCTGAGGCACAGATTACGCTATATACAGGTGAAGCAGAATATAAGGAAATGCTCGAAAAGATGTTGCCAAAAGATGGGCATTTTCGTGTTTCATTAATGGATCGGACCATTTTGAAGGTGTCGGCAACAGCTGTTCGTAAGGACCCCCTAGGCAACTGGGACTTTATTAACCGTGTTTTTCGGCGCCATTTTGCTAAAAAGATTTTGGTCGTTGGGGCACCACAAACGGGTAAATCAACTTTAACCAGGCGCTTAGCGCGAACATCGAATTCGCCTTTTTCGGTAGAGTTTTCACGAACTTACCAGGAAAAGTCAAATGTCTTTGATAGTGAATTACTTTTAAAGGATTATTCACGGATTATTCAAGGACAATATGATGCTAATTCGGCCGAGATTAATTCGCCGGCCAATAACGGCTTGACTTTCTTTGATACAGATGCGATGGTGACCATGGTGGAAGCAAGAGAGTGGTTACCCAAAGCTGATTTGGCCCAATTGTTACCACTATTTGAGAATACCATTCATGAAGAAAAATTAGACCTAATTTTGGTCATTCCACCAACGGTAGCTGTTTTGAACGGCGCAGATCCAATTGAAAGTGCCGAATTTGACCGTCACCTCTGGCAGGTGATTGCGGATTATGGCTATGCTGACTTGGCAGTGGCCTTGGATCGTCGGGGAGGACCCGATGATCCGGCAGGCTATTATGCCCGTTATATGCAGGCTTTGGAAATTATTGAAGATAAAGTTGGCATCAATTTGACCAAGGTTTAAAACAAGGGCCCTGAACGTTTCGGGTCTTTTTTATTCCAGCTTTATTGATTGCTAGTAAACGATTGAAAACATGACAGAAGAGGAGGTGACCCGCGATGGCACTCAGGTATGCACAGGTGGTGGTGGATGTTCCCACCCAGCAAACGAATCGGCCGTATACTTATTTAATTCCTGATGAAATTCAAGCTGCAGTGCAACCCGGTGTGCGTGTTTTGGTCGCCTTTGGTCACCGTTCGGTTTTGGGTTATGTGTTAAAAACTGATGTTGACTTGCCAACTGATTTAGCCGTTGACCAAGTTAAGGATATTTTGACTGTCTTGGATGACCATCCGGTTCTCAACCAGGAAATGCTGGCTTTGTCCGATGAATTGGCGCAAACTAATTTTTCATTCCAAGTCTCTTTTTTGGCCCTGATGTTGCCAACCGCTCTAAAGGCATCTTATAAAAAACGCTTACGGGCCCATTCAGACTTGTTGCCCGCCGACCGCCTGGCTTACTTCGATGGTCAAGTGGAGCGCTTGGTCAAAACCAAAGACTTTTCGGCTAAGGAATGGCGGCGGATACGCCAGCTAGCGGCCGCAGGTCAATTATCAATTGAAACGGTGATTGAAAATAAGGGCCGGATTAAAACGGAACTGGCCTATCAGGTAACCAGTGACCAGGACCGATTGGATCATGCGAAAGAAACGCTGCGTCAATCAGCTAAAAGTCAGGCTACTTTGTTGGCTTTTTGCCTGGACCACCTTGGTGAAACCTTTACGAAGCGCGATTGGTTGGCTCAAGTGGACGTTGCTGCGGCAACATTGACGACGGGTGTTAAAAATGGTTGGTTGGTGAAGCGCCAGGTTGAGCAAAAAAGGCGTCCAGGAGCGATGGCCTCTGGTAAAATTGAAGCGGTTAAGGTGTTAAATGAAGATCAGCAGAAAGCCTACGATGCCGTGACGGCAGCCATTACGTCCAAGGAAAAGACGACCTTTTTGCTTGAGGGGATTACCGGTTCTGGGAAGACCGAGGTTTACCTCCAGGCAGCGCAAAAGGCGATTGACCAGGGGAAACAAGTTCTTTTCTTAGTTCCCGAAATCGCATTGACGCCGCAAATGCAAAAACGGGTGGCCGACCGTTTTGGGGATGCAACTGCGGTCCTTCATTCTGCTTTGTCTGCCGGGGAACGCTATGATGAATGGCGGCGAATTCAATCCGGTCAGGTCAAGGTGGTGGTTGGGGCCCGGTCAGCGGTCTTTGCACCACTTTCTCATTTAGGCTTGATTATCGTTGATGAGGAACATGAAACTTCCTATAGTCAGAGTGAAAATCCGCATTATTCTGCCCGTGATGTGGCCCTGTGGCGTGGTGCCTATCATCAGGCGCCCGTTGTTTTAGGTTCGGCAACGCCTTCACTGGAAAGCCGGGCACGAGCACAAAAAGGTGTTTATCGGTTGCTGACGCTAACAAAACGGGCTGCGGCAGCGGCCACGTTGCCACCGGTTAAGATTGTTGATATGCGACAGACAGTTGTTCAAAAAGGGGATACCAATTTTTCAACCGAACTCTTGGAAAAGTTGAAAGATCATTTGGCTCGTGGGGAACAAGCGGTTTTGTTACTGAACCGGCGCGGCTTTTCATCCTTTGTAATGTGCCGGGATTGTGGCTACGTACCTAAAGACCCCAATTGTAACTTGGCCATGACTCTGCACATGGATACGAAAACCCTTAAGTGTCATTACTGTGACTTCCAAGCACCAATCCCACATATTTGTCCAAATTGCGGGTCCAAGCGCATCCGCTACTATGGCACAGGGACTGAGAAGGTCCAAGAAGAATTGGGCCGTGTGCTCCCGGAATACCCGGTCATTCGCTTGGACCAGGATACCACCAAGAAGAAGGGGGCCATGGCGCAAGCCTTGGCTGATTTTGGAGCTAAAAAAGCACAAATTTTGTTGGGGACACAAATGGTAGCCAAAGGCTTGGACTTTGAGGATGTTACGCTAGTTGGCGTTTTAAATGCCGATACGGGTCTGGGCTTACCTGATTTTCGTGCTAGTGAAAAAACCTTTGAACTCCTTACCCAGGTTGCCGGCCGAGCCGGTCGAGGTAATCGGGCGGGAGAGGTTGTGATTCAAACGTTTAATCCCAAGCATTACGCGCTGACATTTGCAAAGCACCATGATTACGAAGGCTTTTACCGGCAAGAAATGGCTATCCGCCATGCGGGTGAATTTCCACCCTACTACTACACGATTCAGATTCAGAGTTCACACCCTGATGAAAACCTGGTGGCGGTCCAGAGTGCCAAAATCGGTCTTTGGTTGAGAAAAAAGTTGCCAGAGGATGTTTTGATGCTGGGGCCATCACCCCAAGCCATCGCCAAGCTAAAGGGACGCTACTATTTCCAGATTCTGCTCAAACTGAAGAAGCCCCATGAGGCAGATTCCTTGCTGCGTGACTTGGTTGACCGGTCACAAAAGGCTAAAGCCGGCTTCCAACTTTCGGTCAAGCGTGACCCAGTTACCTTTATGTAAGGAGGAGACAGGTGGGCTTGGTAAGGCGCTTTGCTGCCATATAAACCGTGCTTAATCGGCATTTTGCTAGCGTCAATGAGTCTTTTGATTGAATTTGTTATAATAAATGAAAGTGCCGGCATTCTGGTCGGCAGAACTAGTGAGGAAGTTAATGACCAATCGCGTTGTCTTTATGGGAACACCCCAATTTGCTGTCCCAATTTTAGAGGTCTTAGTGGCTGATCCCCAATATGATGTTTTGGCTGTGGTGACTCAGCCGGATCGCCCACAGGGGCGTAAGCAAAAGTTGACCCCAAGTCCGGTAAAGACGGCTGCCTTAGCCCATGCTTTACCAGTCTTGCAGCCAGAAAAAATCAGTGGATCAGCTGAAATGGCTGAGTTGATAAAGCTGGCACCTGATTTTATCGTAACGGCTGCTTTTGGACAATTTCTGCCAGAAAAGTTACTGGAGGCGGCCAAGGTAGCGGCGGTAAACGCCCATGCTTCCTTGCTGCCAAAGTACCGTGGTGGTGCACCAGTTCATTACGCAATCATGAATGGTGACCGAGAAACCGGCGTCTCATTGATGTACATGGTCAAGAAAATGGATGCTGGTGATGTGATTGATGTGGTCAAGGTACCGATTGAGGCAACCGATAATGTTGGGACCATGTTTGATAAGTTGAGTGCTGTTGCGGCACCGTTAGTTTTGGCTAATTTACCAAAATTGGCAGCCGGAACAGCCCAAGCAAAACCTCAAGACCCTGACCAGGTCAGCTTTTCACCAAATATCAGTCGTAATCAGCAAAACCTAGACTTTGAAAAAGAGACTGCTGAACAGTTAAATTGCCATATTCGTGCTTTGTATCCAACTCATCCGGCCCATGCCGTGGTTGGCGGTGAACGTTTTAAGCTGGTGGAGACGACCCCCTTGGCTGAAAAAACAGCAGCGAATCCGGGCGTGATTACCAAAAAAGATAAGAAACACCTGGTGATTGCGGCCGCTGATGGCACGCAGTTAGCAATAGAGAGTCTGCAGCCAGCCGGCAAGAGTGTGATGGCCGTTACCGCCTATTTGAATGGTGCCGGTCAAAAATATGCAGTGGGCGACCAGTGGGTCACCGTTGAGGAAGTTAATGCCTAATCAAGTAAAAAGTAGTCAAAGTCCCCGTTTACTAGCGGTTGTTACCCTAGCTAAAATTAAAAACGGTGCGTATTCCAACCTACAGTTGAACCAGGTGATCAAGAGCCATCAGCTTAAAGCAGTTGATAAGGGGCTTTTGACCACGCTCGTTTATGGGACTATTCAGTACCGCTTATTGTTGGAGTACTGGTTGGCCCCCTTTGTGAAAGGGAAAAAATTAGAACCATGGGTCAAGGAATTGCTCTTGACGGCATTGTTCCAATGGCATAAACTAGACAAAATTCCTAAGCATGCCATTTTCAACGAAAGCATTGAAGTGGCTAAGACCCTTGGAAATGCTGGGACAGCCAAGTTTGTCACGGCTATTTTGCATAATATGGACCGCACGGGTCTTCTTGATGAAAGTAAAATTGCAGATCCAATCGAACGTTTATCGATTTCCTATTCGTTACCCGTTTGGCTGGTGAAAGCCTTATTGGATCAAGTCGGGGAAGATAAGACCAAGAGTATTTTGGCCTCTTTGAATGAAGCACCGGCCCAGTCTGTCCGAGTTAATACGGCGAAGACAACGATTGCTGATGCAAAGGCAAGTTTGGTGACCGAAGGTCTCTTTGTTTCAGATTCCGCTGTGGCTGCCGATGCACTAGTCGTCACTGGTGGTCATGTGGCTTCTTCTAAAGCCTTTATTGAAGGTCTGATTACGATTCAAGATGAATCCGCCATGTTGCCGGTTGAGGCACTAGCCATTGATGAATCCGTTCATTTGGTTTTGGATGCGGCGGCTGCTCCTGGTGGCAAGACGACCCAGATTGCCCAGTATTTATCGGGGGATGCCAAAGTTTTGGCCTTAGATATCCACGATCACAAGGTTAAGTTGATTAAAGCCAATGCGAAACGCCTTGGTTTAGCTGACCGGGTTGAGGCAAAAGCTTTGGATGCTCGACAGGTGCCAGAAAAGTTGGACCAAGACTTTGATCGAATTTTGGTCGATGCACCTTGTTCTGGCTTAGGGCTCTTGCGACGGAAACCAGAAATTCGCTATGAAAAGTCGCTTGAAGATGTTTTGCACCTCGCTGACTTACAGCTTTCGATTTTAAATGCGACCGCAAAGCGATTAGCGCCAGGCGGCCGTTTGGTTTATAGTACTTGTACGATTTTAAATCAGGAAAACGATGGCGTGATTGAACGCTTTTTAGCTGAAAATCCTGATTTTACCTTGTTGAAGACACCAACCGATAAAAAGTTGAAGGATGATCGGGTAGAGGATGTGTTGAAAATCTATCCAGATGACTACGAAACGGACGGCTTTTTCGTAGCTACCCTTCAAAGGAAGGATTAGATACGATGGCAATTGCTTATATCAGCGAAAAAGGCCCTACTCGGGTCGATAATCAAGACGCAGTGGGCGCCTTTTATAATCAATCAGGCGAAGCCTTAGTGGTTGTCGCTGATGGTGTTGCCTCTAATCCGGGTTCTAAGCAGGCCAGCCAAATTGTGGTGGAAACCCTTGGTACTGCTTGGCAAAAAAGGAACATGACCGATCCAGAAAGTGTGAAGGCCTGGTTGGTGCATCAAGCCGCCTTGGCCAATCGCGCTATTTTGTTAGCAGGACAAAAAAATCCTCGGGTTAACAATATGGCGACAACAGTGGTTTTGGCTGCTTGCTTGCCGGGAAAAATTTTAGTTGCAAATGCAGGTGATTCTCGGGCTTATTTCTTGCGGGGGAAAAAGGCTGAATTGTTGACTTTTGATCACACCCTGCGGAATGAAATTAAGCGGGATAGTGGTCAAATTTATGATGAAAGCCTACCCGAAGCCAATTCTTTAACCCGCTATTTGGGGGTCAATCAAAAAGTTGACCTTGAATGGACAACTTTTGTCCCTAAAAAAGATGATTGGCTTTATTTGACCTCCGATGGTCTGGCCAAGATTCTTTCAATTGAAGACCAGGTCAAATTGCTCCAACCAGGACGCCACCGGCCAGGAAATGAGCCGCCATTGGGGTCTGTCTTAGACCTAACCGAACGAATCCGGGCGCTAATGAAGGCGGCCAATGCGCGCCAGGCACCGGATAATATTACGGCATTGCTGGTGACAGATTTAACGAATCCAAATCAACAAATGGCGGCCAAGGCGTATGCCGATGTTCGTCAACAATCAGATACTGACCAAGAAATGCCACAACAAACAGGGAGGCAAAACTAATGGAACAAGGAACGATGATTGATCACCGCTACCGTGTAGTGCACCCTCTGGGTGGTGGTGGCATGGCCAATGTCTACCAAGCTTTTGACACTTATTTAAACCGTGATGTTACGTTGAAGATGATTCGATTGGACATCAAGGACCAACCAGACGCTGTTGAACGCTTTCAACGTGAGGCAAAAGCAGCAACAGCTTTGGTCAACGACCATATTGTCCAGGTTTATGATGCCGGTGAGTTTGATGGCTCTTCTTATTTGGTGATGGAATATGTCGATGGGATGGATTTGAAGGATTACACGCAGGCGCATTTTCCAATCCCTTATCACAAGGTTGTTGATATCATGGAACAAATCTTGGATGCAGTGGCAGCTGCCCATCGTGCTGGTATTATTCATCGTGATTTGAAACCACAAAACATCTTGATTGATCGACAAGGGCAAGTGAAGATTACCGATTTTGGGATTGCAACGGCCAAAAAATCAGAGTCGTTGACTCAGGTACACACGGTGATCGGCTCAATTCATTACCTGGCGCCGGAACTGCCCATCGGTCAGCATGCCTCTGCCCAGTCCGATATTTATGCGCTGGGTGTTATTTTGTATGAACTGTTGACGAACCAAGTGCCTTATCAAGGTGATACGCCAGAACAAGTGGCTTATAAGCATGGGAACATGCCAATGCCTTTTGTGCGCGATTTTGATAGCCAGGTTCCCCAGCCATTAGAAAATGTTATTTTGCGGGCAACTGCTAAAAATCCAGTAGACCGCTATTTTTCGGCTGAAGATATGGCCGCTGACCTTAAAACTTCGTTGTCGAAAAGACGCTCCAAAGAGAGTCGGTACGTGCCAGAAACCTCTGATGAGACGCGTTTAGTTGATACTGATTTAGCAGATCGCCCCTATGTGGCTGACCCTGATATTTTAAAAGATCCCGAAGAAGGAAAATCGGTCACTGATCAAATTATTGATTATGCTAAGCAGGGAATGTCGATCAAAGAAATTGCCATGCAAGTTGATCGGATGCCAAAGTTTGTTCGTCAGGTTTTGTCCAAAAATGGTGTTAAGTACAAGTCGGCCAAAAAGTGGGTTGTTTCCTTAGTAATGCTAGTCTTGTTGTTGGCTAGCTTTGGTGGGGCAAGTTATTTTAAAAATAACTATGTCACTATGCCGGATGTCACCAATATGTCTGTAAACCAAGCTGAAAGCAAGCTTTCTGATGCTGGATTGACGGTGTCCGGTCCAACTTATGCGTCGTCCAAGACGGTTACTAGTGGCCAAGTGATGAAGACGAAACCTGGATCGGGCGCCTACCTAAAAAAGGGAACTTCCGTTTCTTTGGTGGTTTCCTCTGGTGCGAATAAGGTCACTCTAGCCGACTATAGTGGTTGGAGCTATGGCGAAGCAGCGGCGCAGCTAAGTGGTCAAGGCTTCACCGTTAAGCGAAAAAGCCAAGCTAGTTCTGATGTTCCGAGTGGGGAAGTCATTTCCCAATCGGCTGCGGCCTTTACCGCTGTTGATCCTAGTTCAACGACAATCACTTTAACGGTTTCAACTGGTCCAAGTAAGGTTCAAGTGCCAAACCTGGTTGGTAAGAACCAAAGTGATGCAATGAACTGGGCAAATTCGAACCGGATTCAGCTCAGTTTTAACTTTACAAATTCTAGCCAAACAAGTGGTCAGGTAATTGCCCAAGATATACCAGCTGGTTCGCAGATTACTTCCGATAAAACGCTAACCTTGACGATTTCTGCTGGCCAGGAAAATAGTACGAATAGCAACAATAATAGTAATGATTCGAATAATAATTCATCGAACTCTTCTTCGTCTTCGTCCTCGAGTTCCTCCTCATCACCTTCGTCCAATAACCATTAGCTTGAATTTTGGCATAACAGTGATGATAAAAAGCCGCTTTTTAGTGGCTTTTTTGATTAAAAATCAAACTTAACATAAATTTGATGTTTTTCTTTTTTTGTTAGAATTTGGTTTGTGGTGTTCACTGGAATTTTTAAAAATATGCTATACTAAGCGTATGAAAACAGGACGGATTATTCGGTCGTTGGCCGGTTACTATGACATCATGATGGATGATGGGGTTGTTGAACGCACGCGAGCGCGCGGACAATTTCGTCAAAAAAACCACCGCCCCCTAGTCGGCGATTTTGCTGATTTTGAATCGGAAAACGGCGAGGGTTTTATTTGGGCGTTACATGATCGGAAAAATGCTTTGGTGCGACCACCCATTGCTAATGTTGATTTAGCCATTGTTGTGACTTCGGTTGTTGAACCAGCCTTTTCTCAAAATTTGTTGGATCGGCAATTGGTAGCGCTTGAGGCCGCTTTCGTGAAACCTGTCCTCTATTTTTCCAAGATGGACTTGCTCGATTCGACTGATCGACAAGATTTTGAGGCAACCTTAGCCGAATATCGTGCGATTGGTTATGATGTCATCGCCTCCGATGATGATGTTGCTGCCGCTTTCCAGCCAATTTTGAAAAAACAGGTTGTGGTGGCGATGGGTCAAACAGGAGCGGGTAAATCAACGCTACTAAACACTTTGGCACCAGAATTGCAGTTAGAGACGGGGGTTGTTTCAAAAGCGCTCTCGCGTGGAAAACATACAACTCGACAAGTTTCGTTAATTTTAGTCCCAGCTTTTGAGGCTTTGATTGCTGACACGCCAGGATTTTCATCCTATGAAGTCTTTGACTTTCCGGTTGAAGAATTAGGAAATTACTTTCCTGAGATAAAAGCGGTCAGTGGCCAGTGCCGCTTTCGGACTTGCTCGCACATCAATGAACCTGGTTGTGCGGTGAAAGAGGGGGTTGCCCTTGGCAGTATTTCACAAGCACGGTATAATAGTTACGAACTGTTTTATCAAATTATTAAAGGGAAACGGCCAGTCTATCAAAAGACGAGCCAAAAATGGCGTCAGTAAAGGGGATGATTGCTAATTTGGCAATGAATTCTCAACATGCCGAGCGCTGAGGAAAAGAGGAAAACATGGCAGGAATTATTGCTCCATCAATTTTGAGTGCGGATGTCACCAAGTTAGGCGCAGATGTCGCCTTGGTGGAAAAGGCTGGTGCAAAGTATTTGCACATCGACTTGATGGACGGTTCATTTGTTCCATCGATGGCTTATGGTCCAGCTTGGGTAAAGCAATTACGCCCGCAAACTGATTTGTTCTTGGATGTCCATTTGATGGCTGTCCACCCAGAAAACCATGTTGAAGAATTGGCTGAGGCTGGTGCTGACTTAATTGGAGTTCACGTGGAATCGACGCCACATATTCACCGTGTTTTACAAATGATTAAAGCTGCTGGTGTGAAGGCAGAGGTGGTGATTAATCCCGGAACACCGGTGTCAGCTATTATTCCTGTCTTAACAATGGTCGACCAGGTCTTAGTAATGACGGTTAATCCTGGTTTTGGCGGTCAGGCCTTCTTGCCAGAAATGGTTGAAAAGATTAAGGAATTGTCTATTTATAAGCAAGATAATGGTTTGGACTACGATATCGAAGTTGATGGTGGCATTAACGATAAAACGATTGCTTTGACGGCCGCTGCCGGTGCAAATGTTTTCGTTGCTGGTTCATATGTCTACGATAAGAAGGATCCAGCTGCTAAAGTTGCTAAGTTGCTGGATTTAACTAAGTAAAACAGACAGTTTATTAAATAATAATCTAAAATGGGCTAAGCAAATTTTTGCTTGGCTTTTTTCGAAAAGAAAGGGTAATTGAATGCGAATTAATATCTTAGCTGGGGGTCCGACTGAATTTTGGCCTGATGATATTTTTGAGCAAGAAGGGCAGTGGTTGGGTGCTGATCGTGGCGCTTGGTACTTAATGCAGGCTGGAATGGACTTTCAAACGGTGGTTGGCGACTTTGATTCTTTGACAAAAGATGAGTTTGAGGAAGTTACCAGTCATTTGGAAGCTAACCATGTCTATCGTTTTCCTCCGGAAAAAGACTTTACTGATACGCAGCTAGCCATCAAGGCTGCAGCTAGTCTCGGTGCAGATGAAATCAGAGTTTATGGAGCAACTGGTGGCCGTCTCGACCATCTTTTAGCTAATTTAACTTTTCCAGCAATGGCTGGCTTTACTGAATTGGCACAAGAGATTGATTTGCCAAATTTAGTGGAACGGGTTGCCCTGGTTGATCAGCAGAATGTTGTTTCTTATTTGTTGCCTGGGGAAAAGGTGGTTCAGCACATTAAAGGTATGAAATATCTAGGCTTTATGCCATTGGGTATAGTTGATAATTTGGAAATCATTGATGCGAAGTATACCTTGACACAGAAAGAAAGTAAGGCTATAATGTGGTCATCAAATGAATTTATTGATGAATTGGTCCACTTGTCTTTTGACAGTGGAATCATGATCGTTACTCAGAGTAAAGATGGAGGTAAGTAAATGGCTGTAACAGCAATTACTGATGCAAATTTCGAAAAAGAAACCGCCACTGGCGTTGCCATTACGGATTTTTGGGCAACTTGGTGTGGTCCTTGCAAGATGCAATCACCCGTTTTAGATGCTTTGTCTGATGAAGATGCTACTAAGAATATTAACTTTTATAAAGTTGATGTTGATGAAAACAAGGAAACTGCTGCAAACTTCGGTATTCGTGCAATTCCAACTTTGGTCGTGACAAAGGATGGTCAAGCCGTTGAACGGATTACCGGTTTCCATAACAAGGAGCAATTAGCTCAAATTTTGCAAAAGTACGCATAATTGTAAAAATTGATTTTGATAGAGGTGGCGGCAATAATTGTGTCGGCACCTTTTTATATTTTTTGCTGATGAGCCTATGAGTTGGGGCAAAGAGTTTTGTTGCAAGCAAATTTTACTAACATAGTGATTTTGTACAGATTGGTCGAATATAAATCAGCAAAGTTTATAATTTGCTTTGCCTTTAGTGCTGGAATTCGTTATTATGGACTAGGGAAAAGCTTTAGTATAAGTAATTTTCTAGATAAAAAGTGGGTAAAAGGCACGTATAGAGCGAATTGCTTTTGAATTTGAGGTTGAACCGATGGTTAAATTGACTTCTGCTCTTGCTAAAGGCCTTTTATTCTGGTAAAATATTGTATTGTTGATAAGAAGAGCATGAACAATACCTCGGCTCGGATAGGAGGGTCAGACATGGCAAAAGATGCAATTACTGGTGCACGCACCCGTTTTGGTAATCAACGTTCACACGCCTTGAATTCAAGTCGTCGTAGCTGGAAGCCAAACTTGCAAAAGGTTACTGTTAAGATTAACGGTTCCGCACCTAAGAAAGTTTACTTAACGGCACGTACTTTGAAGGCCGGATTGAAGAACGGCTTAATTGAACGTGTTTAAAAACCACCACTTGAGGGTGGTTTTTTTATTATCAGTTGTTGATGACTAAGCTCAGTCTTTTGGCAGCTGATGTTTACCATCGATAGGGATTATGATAAATGACGCTCAAGCCACTGGTGCGCAGATTAGAACCTTTTCTTAGAACATGGTAGAATAGGGTTATCGTAAACAGAAAGGAACGTGGGGTTTTTTGCCCCACAACAACGTGATGGCAATTAAGATTCAAACTCAAAATGGTGAAATCAAAATTGAAAACGACGTAATCGCGTCGGTTGTTGGTGGGGCCACAATTGCCAACCCTGGTGTGGTTGGCATGGCTTCACGGGCGACTTTGCGTGATGGTATGAACCAAATTTTGAACCGGGAAAATTATGGTCGCGGTGTTGTTGTTTCGCAAACGGCCGCTGGCGTTATTGTGGATGTTTATATTGTTGTGCGTTATGGCATGAAGTTAGCAGAGATTTCCACGTCGGTTCAACGCAAAGTCAAGTATTATTTGGATAGTTATTTGGGAATTCATGTACCCGAAGTTAACGTGATTGTCCAAGGAATTGAAACCAAGGATTAAAAAGAAGATGACTGCAGAAAAAATAATGACTATCACTGCTGCCGATTATGGCAAGATGGTCAATGCCGCCGCGGCCAAGTTGACTGCGAATGCGGAGAACATTAACAAGTTAAACGTTTTTCCCGTTCCTGACGGAGATACAGGGACCAATATGGCCATGTCAATGGCTTCAGGTGCGCAATACGAGCGTGATGCCCAGGAAGAAACGGTTGGGGCCTTAGCCAAGGCCACAGCGAAAGGCCTTTTAATGGGGGCTCGTGGTAATTCTGGCGTGATCTTGTCACAAATATTCCGCGGCATGGCCGATTCTTTGGCTGATCAGGATAACCTTTCAGCCCGAGATTTGGCCGATGCTTTGATGATGGCTGCTCAAGTCGCTTATAAATCAGTGATGAAGCCAACAGAAGGTACTATCTTAACGGTAATTCGTGAATCTGCGGCTGCTGCTGATCAAGCGGCCAATGCTGGTGCTGATTTACCAACGATGATGGATCAGGTCGCCCACGCTGCTCAAGTGGCTTTAGACAAGACACCTGACCTTTTGCCTGTTTTGAAAGAAGTTGGTGTAGTCGACTCTGGTGGCCAGGGTCTTGTTTTGGTTTTGTCAGCTTTTGCTGAAGTAATTTCGGGTACAATTTCAGAAGAAAATTTACAGACGCCTGATAACGCCGAACTTGATCAGATGGTTTCAAAGTTGCATGCGGGTGCCCAAGCAAATGAATCATTACGGCCAGAAGACATTCAGTACGGTTACTGTACGGAGGTCATGGTTGAAATTGGTAAGGGAACAACGGTTGAAAAGCCATTCGACTACCAAACTTTTTATGATTACATCGCTGACAAGGGTGATTCACTCTTGGTCATCAATGACGAAGATGTTGTCAAGGTTCACGTTCATACTGAGGATCCCGGTGCGATTATTCATTGGGGTGGTGAATTTGGCTCATTGGTCAAGGTCAAGGTTGATAACATGCGTGATCAACAGCAGGCCGTCATCGATGAACAAGAAAAAGAAGACCGAAAGAACCAACAGGTTACACAAGAACAAAAGCCGGCCCCTGATGTAGCGGTTTTTGCAGTAGCAGCTGGTGATGGCGTAGCACAATTATTTGATTCTTTGGGCGTGTACCAGGTGATTACCGGTGGTCAAACAATGAATCCTTCAACGGCTGATTTTGTCGAAGCCATTGAAAAGTCACAAGCAAAGGCAGCAATCATTTTGCCAAATAACTCGAATATTTTCTTGGCGGCTGACCAGGCGAAAGACTTGGTTGATGTGCCGGTTGAAGTAGTGAAGTCACGGACGATTCAGCAAGGCTTAACAGCAATGTTGGGCTACAACCCGACGGTTTCGGTAACGGATAATCAAGCAGCCATGACTGAACAGTTAGCAACAGTTGTTTCTGGCCAGATTACTCATTCGGTTCGTGATACAACGTTGCATGGTCAAACCATTAAAAAAGGTGATTGGCTAGGAATGGTTGATGGCGAAATCGTTGTCGTTGGCCAAAAGTTAGTGGAAACAGCCAAGGATACTTTAGCGAAGATGTTAGACGATGATAGTGAAATTGTCACGATCATTACTGGTAAGGATGCAAAAAAGAAAGATATCAAGGCTTTGACCGAAGCAGTTGATGACCTTGATGAAGACTTGGAATGCGAAGTTCATGACGGTGGTCAGGACCTTTATCCATTCTTGCTATCTGTTGAATAAAATTATTTAACGTAAAAAACGCCGACCATAGCAATTAGTCGGCGTTTTTTTTATTTTTTTTAGTGGCCAATGGCAGCGATGGCGGCATAGATAACGGAACCGGCCATGACAATCACCATAAAGATTGACATGATCCAAGTCCAAATCTGGAACTTACTCTTCTTTTTCTTTTCAACCTTTGGGATTGGTCGTTTATTTAATTGACGGATAACTTCATCTTGCAGTTCGGTATCAACGTTTGCATTTTTTTGAATGGGTGTTTGACTTACTTTTTTCTTTGCTTTTTTCTTGGCCATGATTGGTAGCAACATTCTCCTGAGTAATTTAAATGTATCATAACATATAGATGAAAGAAATTGAAATTCTCAACTGACCTTGGTAAAGTTGACAAAGAGGTGAATGTTATGATGTGGTTTTATTGGCCTGCAATTTGGTTAGCCATTTTCTTTTTAATTATTTTGTGGCGACTTTTTTATCGCGCTTTTCCAAAAATTGGTGTCTTGGACCTTGCTGTCATTCCGACTTTTGTTTTCGCACATTTGACTTGGGGTGCGGCCTTTTATCGATCTGATTTGTTAGCTATTTTAGTTGTATGGCTGTTAATTGGGGCAATTTGGAATTCGATTGCTTTGTGGCACCGCCAACGACTGGCTTTCTTTTGCCATCGGTATTGGCAGGCGACTGGCATACTTGGGATTATTTTGATGCTTGCCTTGTGTGTTCTAGCTGTGATTTTAAAAAGATAGGGTCGATTCCCCACTAAGCTTAAATCCTAATTTTTTAGGGTTTAAGCTTTTTTTATTACCAACATTTTAAAAAAAATTACGAGAAGAGTGGAGGAATGTGGGGGAATGTGGTAAATTATTGTTAAGTTATCTTTAAGAAAGGAGGGTGCGCCGATGTTCATGGGGGAATCTTCACATAATTTAGACTCCAAGGGTCGGCTCACCATCCCTGTTAAGTTTCGAAATCAATTGGGTGAATCTTTCGTGATTGTCCGATGGATGGAACATGCCTTACGGGCCATGCCGATGTCGGTTTGGCAAAACTTAGAGGAACAATTAAACACTTTGCCGCTTGGGAAAAAAGAAGCCCGGGCCTTTAAGCGTTTTGTTTTAGCCGGCGCTAAAGAAGCAGAGTTTGATAAGCAGGGGCGCATCATTGTTGATGGTAACCTGCAAGACTATGCCCAGATCGATAAAGAAGTGGTTGTGACGGGCGCCGGTGATTCTTTTGAAATTTGGTCAAAGGAAAATTGGCAGGCCTATACCGAGGATACTGCTGAAAACTTTGATGAAATTGCTGAAGGATTGGTTGACTTTGATTTTTAAGGTTATTTATTGAACGTGAACCAAAAAAATGAACGAGAGTAGTGTGAAACAGGAGGACATTAAAATGGCATTTGAACACGTAACGGTCCTCCAAAAAGAGGCGGTTGCATTGCTGGCGGTCAAGCCAGACGGAATTTACGTCGATGCAACTTTGGGTGGTGGGGGTCACACTGGAGAAATTCTCAAAGAATTGACCACTGGGACCCTTTATTCCTTTGACCAAGATCAGACCGCCATCGTACATAATCAAAAGCAGTATGAACGAGAAATTGCTGATGGTCAGTTAGTTTTGGTTTTCCAAAATTTTCGCACATTGAAGCAAAGCCTAAATGACCTTGGTGTCGACCAAGTTGATGGTGTTTTGTACGATTTGGGCGTGTCTTCCGTTCAGTTTGACCAAGGTGACCGAGGATTTTCTTATAACCATGATGCACCATTGGATATGCGCATGGATCGTCGTCAGGACTTAACAGCAAAGGTAATTGTCAATGATTGGCCTTTTTCAGATTTGGTCCGAGTTTTGACTCGTTACGGGGAAGATCGCTTTGGTAAAGCCATCGCTCGCAAGATTGAACAAGCGCGGGAAATAAAGCCGATTGAAACCACCTTTGATCTAGTTGAAATCATTAAAGAGGCGATTCCAGCACCAGCTAGACGTCATGGGGGCCATCCGGCCAAGCGGACCTTTCAAGCTTTGAGAGTGGCCGTTAATGATGAATTAGGGGCTCTTGAAGACTCATTGACGCAGGCTTTAGACCTTTTGGCTGTTCATGGACGAATTTCAGCAATTTCGTTCCAGTCGCAAGAAGACCGGTTGATTAAGCAGATGTTTCGTGAGAAGGCAGCCACACCTGATTTACCACGTGGTTTGCCACTTTTGCCTGAACAAATGCAGGCAGACTATGAATTATTGACACGTAAGGCGATTAAGCCAAGTGAAGAAGAGCAAACTGAAAATCATCGATCTGCTTCGGCGCAATTAAGAGGCATTGTCCGCTTGAAGCGCGAAGGTTCTTAACGCTTTCAATCAGCAATGTGATGATTTTTGTTTGGCAAAGTTACTAGTAAAGGAGTTCAAAAATGGCACAAAACGCTTATCGCTATCAAAATTTGGCGACTGCCTTACCTGAGCAGCCCGTCACACCGTCTGCCAAAAAAGTTCGGACCAAAAAACGCTACCAGGCAGCCGTCTGGACAAAACGCGAACGTGGCTTGGTTATTTTTATGGCCGGGATTGTCTTACTGTTAATGATGGGAACAGTGGCAACAACTGTGACCATGCAACGAGTCGATGCTCAAAATGAACAGATCTCCCAGAAGGTCACCAACGTGAAAGAAGAAAACGACTCTTATCGTGGTGACATTCAATCAAAAACGAATCGTGACAACTTGGAAAAGGTTGCCCAATCAGCTAATATGGAACAGAGTACTAATAACGTTCGGAATGTAAACCAGTAAGCAGATGAAGCAGAAGAAAAGACGACAACTCGGGAAAAAAATAACACGGAATGGTAAACGTTTCGGTGGCCTCCTTTTTGTGGGGGCTTTCTGTGTTATTTTAATCATGGGTGGTCGTCTTTTTCAGATTGCTGGTTTTAAGGTGGTCAATCACCATAACCTAACTGCTGCCACTCGATTGGCCTTTATGCAAAAGGAAACTGTGCCGGCTACTCGTGGGCAAATTTTGGATTCGGATGGTCAAGTCCTGGCGGATAATTCGACTGTTTATGATATGTATGCTGTTTTGGATAAAAAGCAAGTAACGAAAACAGGCAAGCCTGACTATGTGATTGACAAGAAAGATACGGCACAGAAACTTAGTGGTATTCTTGGCATCAGCTATGATGACTTATATGCTCAGTTGACCTCTGACAAGCTTCAAGTCGAATTTGGTCCTAAGGCGAAAAACCTCAGTGTCGATACTTATAATAAAATTAAGGCTTTAAATTTAACTGGCATTAAGTTTAGTTCCCAGCCATCTCGGTATTATCCGAATAACCGTATGGCCTCCCATATTATTGGTTTAACAAATTCAACGATAAATTCTGCCGGTACGCGAATACTGGGTGGAATTTTGGGAATCGAGGCTTTTAAAAACAATACCTTACGAGGTAAAGATGGTATCCAGACTGCTCTTGGAAATCAGAATGAAACTTCTAAAAAGAATCAGGTTGAAAATGGGAACAATGTGACCTTAACGTTGAATGAAAAGTTGCAGGCCACGCTTGAAAACCGAATGGACGTTCTCTTTGCTGGCACAAAGGCTAAGTCGGCTGTAGCGGTTTTGATGGAAGCAAAAACGGGTAAGATTGTGGCCGCTACGCAACGGCCAAATTTCGATCCCAACACGCAGGATGGGCTCTCATCTGCTTGGGAAAACTTGGTTAATCAAGGGTCCTTTGAACCGGGTTCCACGATGAAGACTATTACGCTGGCGGCTGCTATTCAAGAAGGCAAGTGGCATCCAAATGATACTTATCAATCTGGAACCTATGATATTAATGGCCAAAAGGTGGTCGATGCCTTTGGCAATAATGAGGGTACTTTAACTTACCGCCAAGCCTATGAACGGTCGTCAAACGTTGGTTTTGCGCATTTGGAACAGGCTCTTGGTGCTAGCACTTGGAAATCTTATATCAATAAGTTCCGTTTTTTGAAAAAGACTGGGATGGATTTACCAAACGAAGAAGCCGGGTCAATGTCTTTTGAACAACCAATTGATCAGGCTAACACGGCCTATGGTCAAGCTATTCGGGTAACCCCGGCCCAGCTCCTTCAGGCTTATACAGCCATTGCCAATGGGGGAAAGGAAATTAAACCTTACCTGGTTGACCGAGTCACCAATCCGGAGACGGGGAAAGTTGTTTACCAGGGCAAGACGACTCAGGTCGCTAATCCCATTTCAGCAAGTACTGCCAAGCAAGTTTTGTCTTTAATGGCCGGGGTTGTCAATGCCGATGATGGAACGGCTAAACAATATAGTTTGTCAGATGTTGGTTATCAGGTTTCTGCTAAAACCGGAACCGCACAGATTTCCGAGAATGGAAAGTACCTGGATGGGTTAACAAATGATATTCATTCGGTGATGGCAATTGTGCCTGAACAAAATCCAAAGTATATTATGTATATAGCGGTTCGCCAGCCACAGGTTTTCCCAGATGCCAACATTCAAATTACATTGAACAATGTCTTTCGACCAGTGATACTTCAGGCACTAAACGATGGGGATGATAGTGTTAAGTCAAAGACCAACCAGGTCACAGTTCCTGACGTGAAGGGCTTGTCGATTAGCCAAGCTGAGCAGACACTACAAAATGCGGGCCTGTCTGTAACAACTTTGGGTTCAAGTGGTACCATCTCGGCGCAATCAATTAAAGGAAATCAGGATGCCATTAAGGGTCAGCGCGTCTTCTTGACGGCAAGCGGTGCAGTCACTGTTCCTGATTTTAGCTCTTGGACGAAAAATGATGTTTTGTCTTGGGGCTATCTAGCAAAAGTCAAAATGTCCTTAACAGGGTCTGGTTATGGCGAGAAGCAAAGCGTGACGGCCGGTACAGCGGTGACTGGTCAAAGTAAAATTAGCGTCAACTTTAAGGAGAGAACGTAATGTCAGTTGTACTAGAATTCCTCTTGGGAATGGCTATCACAGCACTTTTGATGCCAATGGTGATCAAAAAATTAAAGCAAAGTAAGGAACAGGCCGTCATTCGGGTCTTGGGCCCAGACCACCAGCAAAAGGCCGGTACACCATCATTGGGAGGAGCCGTCTTCGTCTCGGTGGCAATCATCGTTTCTTTTTGTTTGCCAAGGACCTATGAAAATTCAACTGCTTTTACGACAGTTTTGACTCTTTCAGTAGCGATTGGTTCATTTGCCTTAATTGGTGCTGTCGATGATGTTTTGAAACTGCTGAAGCATGCCGATGATGGCTTTGCTTTTAAGCCAAAATTAGCGTCACAAACGCTATCGGCCGTGGTGGTGATGTTCTTGCTTTGGGCCTTAAAGGTGCCAGCCGTTATTAACTTACCAGTTGTTGGTGTTGTTTATTTGGGCTATTTCTATGTCATCTTTATCTGGTTCTGGTTAGTAGGTTGGTCGAATGCAACAAACCTAACCGACGGTCTTGACGGCCTTTTGGGTGGGTTAGCCATTATTGCTTACGGTGCCTATGCAGTCATGGCTTATTGGGCCGCTGATTGGGCGATGGTTTCCTTTAACCTGATTTTGATTGGAACGTTAGTTGGCTTTTTGATTTTCAATTTACCAAAGGCTAAGATTTTTATGGGCGATACGGGTTCGCTCGCCTTGGGGGCTGGTTTGGCAGTTGAATCGATCTTGCTGCATGCTGTGATTTCACTGTTAATTATTGGTTTGGTCTTCGTGATTGAAACTTTGTCTGTTATTATTCAGACATTTTCTTATCACTTTTTCCATAAGCGAGTCTTTCCAATGGCGCCAATTCACCACTCCTTTGAAAAATTTGGTTGGTCGGAGTGGCAAATTGATATTGCCTTTTGGTCAGTTGGATTAGTTTTGGCCATTTTGGCTGTTTTCATTTTTTACTAGAATTTAAAAGTGGTTAATAACGTTAACCACTGTACATAAAAAATCAGCATTGTGTGTTCAAGAAAAAAGGAGAAGGGTATGGCAGAGTTAAATTTTAAAAACAAACAAGTATTAGTGTTGGGTTGGGCCAAATCAGGGAAGGCCGCTGCCAAGCGTCTAGTAGAACTTGGTGCACAAGTCACAGTTGCCAATCGGGACAAAATTGAAGAAGACGCTGATTTTAAAGCCTTGCAAGCTGCCGGTGTTGTCTTTTTGGAAAACGACCAAGCAGAATCTTTGGCCGAAGGAACTGATTTTGTCGTTAAAAATCCAGGTATCCATTATGAACAACCATTGCTAGCAAAAGCGGAGCGGTTGAAGATCCCAATTTTGACTGAAGTTTCTGTTGCCTTGTCGACTTTTACTGGACGTTTGATTGTTGTTACCGGTTCAAACGGGAAGACGACGACCACAACGCTTTTGGGCAAGATGCTGCAAGCCGATCCAAAACAGGGGAAAGTCGTTGTTGCTGGTAATATTGGAACGCCAGTTTGTCAGGTTATTGGTCCGATGAAGCAGGAAGATACGCTTGTCTTAGAATTGTCTTCTTTCCAATTAGTTGGGATTCCAATGATTCAGCCTGATATTGCCGTGGTTACCAATGTCTTTGCAAACCATCTAGACTTCCATCATACGAGAACGGCTTACTTAGCGGCAAAGATTCACGTCACAGAGAACCAGCGGCCTGATCAGCTTCTGATTTTAAATGGGCAGGGACCAGATACGCCACTAATTGAAAGTAAGACAGCAGCTCAGGTATTGCTCTTTGATGATCAAGACCAAGCGGCCTATGCTCATCAACGTGGCGATGATCTCATTTTTGCAGGACAAACACTAATGCCTTTCAAAGATGTTAAGCTTGTTGGCCAACCTAATTTGGAAAATGTTTTAGCGGCAGCCGCGGCAGCAACGGTTGCGGGTGCTGACCCAGCAGGCATCGTTGATGTTTTGCAGACCTTTTCGGGCGTTAAGCACCGGTTGGAATTCTTGTTTAAAAAGCAGGGTGTCTTGTATTATAACGATTCGAAGGCAACTGATATTGAAGCGACGCAAGCCGCCTTATCTGCCTTTCACCAGCCAGTTGTTTGGCTGGCCGGGGGACTAGACCGTGGGGATGACTTGTCTCGCTTGGCCCCAGACCTAAAGCATGTTCGTCAGGTAATTGCCTTTGGGGAAACGCACGATAAGGTGAAGGCTTTGGCCAATTCCTTGAATTTACCGGTAACGGTTGTCAAATCAGTCGAAGAAGCGGCACCATTGGCTGTCCAAATGGCCAAGCCAGGAGAAGTAGTTCTCTTTTCACCAGCCGCCGCTTCTTGGGATCAATATCCTAATTTTGAAATTCGTGGGGATGCTTACGAACAAGCCTTAAAAAATAGTTTGCAGATTGGGTAAGGAGAGCAAAGATGAAAATAGTGTTATCAGGTGGTGGAACGGGAGGCCATATTTATCCGGCCTTAGCTTTGGCCAAAATCATTGAGAAAAAGGAACCGGAAGCCGAATTTTTGTATATTGGTTCTTTCCGTGGAGTTGAAAAGCAGATCGTGCCAAAGACAAACTTGCCTTTTATGCAATTGGAGGTCCAAGGTTTTTCGCGCTCGCTCTCGTTAACCAATTTTAAAACGATTTATTTATTTTTGAAGGCCACTGCTGCTGCTAAGAAAATTTTAAAGAACTTTCAGCCGGATGTCGTTGTTGGTACTGGTGGTTATGTTTCCGGTGCTGTTTTATATGCTGCCCAACAAATGGGCATCCCAACGGTCATTCATGAGCAAAACTCAGTTGCTGGTGTGACCAACAAGTTTTTGGCTAAAAATGCAACCAAAATTGGACTGGGATTTGAAGCAGCTAAGGACCAGTTCCCGGTTGATAAAACAGCGGTGATTGGTAATCCCAGAGCTCAGGAAGTTGCGAACCTTCAATCTGATTTTTCATGGACGAGTTATGGATTAGAGGATGACAAAAAGACGTTGTTGATTTTTGGGGGGTCACAAGGTGCACCAGCCATTAACTTAGCGACTCTTGATGCGATTTCAACATTCAATGACCGTCCTTACCAGGTTGTCTTGGTTGCCGGACCAAAGCGAATTGATAACTTTAACCGCTTGTTGCAAGAGCGGGGCCTGACACTTGGCGATCATATTAAAGTTTTGCCTTATATTGATAACATGCCAGCTGTGATGAAAAAGGCGGATGTTTTGGTTTCTCGGGCAGGGGCAACATCGATTGCCGAATTAACGGCTCTTGGTCTACCAGCTATTTTGGTGCCATCGCCGTTTGTGACGGGTGACCACCAAACTAAAAATGCGAGTGCCTTGGTGGAAGCGGGAGCTGCTTTGTCGATTAAGGAACCTGATTTTAATGGCCAATCCTTGGTCAAGGCTGCGGATGCTTTGCTATTAAACGACCAACAGGCAGAAGCCATGAAGGTTCAAGCAGCAGCTGTTGGGATCACCGATGCCGGTGACCGGTTCTATCGCTTGATCAAATCAGTCATCAAAGACTAGGAGTAATTGCCTTGCAAAGAATTAAAATGACAATGCGAATGAATCCCAGATGGACCAGTGCCACCGTGTCCTTTATTTTTTTGGCAGCAATCGCAACCATTTTAATGATTTGGCAACCTTGGGTGAAAATTACGACAGTTAATGTTGATGCTGGCAATATCCCATCTGAGACAATTGAAAAAGAAGTGGGGATTAAGCCCGGTGATTACCGTTACCAAGTTTTCTTTCAAGAAACTTTTTTAGAACAAAAACTAAAAAGAAGTAACGATAAAATTTCGCAGGTGAAAATTTCATTAACAAAGAGCACGGTTTCAATTGAAGCAGGTGAGAAAATTAATGCCGGTTTTCTAAAGAAGGGTGAACAATGGTATCAACTCGATTCAGCCGGAAATCAAAGCAAAATCAACCAAGTTGATGGTCAGGGACCCATCTATACTGATTTTTCTTCTGTGACCCGGATTAAAAGGGTTGCTAGGGCAGTTTCTTCTTTGGATAAGCCAATACGTCAGGATATTGGCGAGATTAAATTTGCACCAGATACAAATAATAGCGATAAACTAGTATTGTCAATGAATGACGGCAATACGGTTTATGCAACTCAGAATACATTGGCCGATAAAATGCAATATTATGCTGGGATTGCAGCGCAAATGTCGACAGTTGGGATTGTTGATTTGCAATATGGATCATACTCATATCCATATAATGGTTCATAATGAAAAAACTTGCTCATAAATTGGCTCTAAGCCCTACCAGAGTAAGGTATAATATGATAAGATTATTTTTAGGTTTAATTTCTAAATTTTTATTAAAAAAGGGGAGATTTGCATGACCCAAGATGGCGTGATAGTTGGATTAGATATCGGGACAACCATGGTTAAAGTGGTCGTTGCCCAAAGCGAAAATGGTCGCTTCAACGTCATTGCTACGGGCAGTGCCCCTGGTGCTGGTTTACGCCGTGGCGTGATTGTTGACATCAACCAAACGGCTGAGGCCATTTCACAAGCAGTTTCACAGGCTGCTGCAAAGGCAAATATTGAAGTTAACGAGGTGGTTGTTGGCTTACCAGCTAACCATGTGGACATCCAAACGGTGACCGGGCTCGTTTCGATTGAAAATCAAAATAAACAAATTACGAATCAAGATGTCGTCAATGTGACACATCAAGCCCTCGATTCGCTTTCAGTTCAAGACCAAACGGTTGTTGAATTCTTACCAAACGAATTTATTGTTGATGGTTTTGATGGCATTAAAGATCCAACCGATATGATTGGTGTTCGTTTGGAAGTCCAAGGACTAGCTTATTTGGCACCAAGTAAAGTCGTTGACACGATTAAGACCGCTGTTAAAAAGGCTGGTTTACAGATGCAGTCACTGGTTTTAGCACCAATTGCTTTGGCACCCGCTTTTCTAAATGACGCTGAACAAGACTTTGGCGCGATTCTAATTGATTTAGCTGGTGGCCAGTCAACTGCTTCTGTCGTCCATGATCACAAGGTAAAGTATATGACCGTGGATTATGAGGGTGGTATCCAGGTTACTAAGGATATCTCGACAGTTCTTGGTATTAGTGTTGATGAGGCTGAATCTGTTAAGAAAAAATATGGGTCAGCCGACTCTTACCAGGCATCGGCTAAGCAGCAATTTTATGTGAATGCCGTTGGCTTAACGGAAAAAAAGGCGGTTGACGAACAGTATCTGTCTGAAATTATGGCAGCGCGTTACGACCAAATTTTTGATCGTTTAGACCAGCAGTTACAAGCCATTGGTGCTGAAGAATTACCGGGTGGTTTTCTCATTACTGGTGGCAACGCAGCAACACCTGGAGTTCTTGCTAAGGCTCAAGAACATTTTGGTTCAAATGTTCAGGTTGCACAGCCAACACAAATTGGCTTGCGTCATCCGAGCTTCGCCCGAGCCCTTGCCTATGCTTCCCATCAAGCTTTCCAAAGTAACTTAGCCTTGGAAATCAAGGCAGTCCTGATGGGACAACAGGTGGAAGAAGCAGCAAAGGACCAAGCCAGCCATTATCACTTGGTTGACGATGGTGATAATGATGTCATTGAAGCACAAGGCGAGGAAGGGGTTTACCTCGATCCAGCTGAAAAGAAACCAGGAGTATTTTCACGAGTAAAGTCAACGCTCGCTTCCTTGTTTGCAGAACCAGACGACAACGAATAAAACATTCCCAAAGGAGTAACTTTCATGGATTTTACAATCGACGAAACGCAGGATCAAGCCGGCGCTATCATCAAGGTCATTGGTGTTGGTGGTGGTGGATCTAATGCGGTCAACCATATGATTGACGAAGGCATCCAAGGGGTTGACTTTATTGTTGCCAATACTGATGTCCAGGCCTTAGATAAATCAAAGGCTCGTCAAAAGGTTCAAATTGGACCAAAATTAACTGGTGGACTTGGTGCCGGCTCAAATCCTGAGCGTGGTGCCAAGGCAGCTGAAGAATCTGAAGAAGAAATTAAATCAGCCCTAGAGGGTGCCGATATGGTTGTTGTGACAGCCGGAATGGGTGGTGGAACCGGAAATGGTGCTGCTCCAATCGTCGCTAAGGCGGCTAAAGAAATGGGGGCCTTGACGGTCGCTGTTGTTACTCGCCCATTTTCATGGGAAGGGCCAAAGCGATCAAAGTATGCGGTAGAAGGGTTACAAGCCTTATCTGAATCCGTTGATTCTTTGATTGTGATTACAAACGAAAAGCTCAAGGACCGCATCGATTTGAAGACACCATTGTCGGAAGCCTTTCAGATTGTCGATGACGTTGTTGCCCAAGGTGTTCGTGGTATTTCAGAGTTGATTACCAATCCTGGTTTCATTAACTTGGATTTTGCCGATGTGAAAACAGTTATGCAAGATGCTGGACCAGCTTTGATGGGTGTTGGGGTCGCCAATGGTGAATCCCGTGCAAGTGATGCAACGAAGGCTGCCATTTCTTCACCATTACTCGAAGTTGATATGTCTGGTGCTGAAGATGTTTTGTTGAACATCACCGGTGGTCCTGATTTGTCATTGTACGAAGCTCAGACTGCTGCTGATGTGATTAACCAAGAAGCCGGTCGCGACGTTAACGTTATTTTTGGAACTTCTGTTGACGAAGACTTAGGCGATTCAATTCGAATTACGGTGATTGCGACCGGTTTGCAAGCGGGTGGTGTCAAACCCCTCAAACGTTCCGTTCAACAAGACAAATCAACAAATGAGTCAGAGCAAAATGGTCTTTTTGCTCGAACTGGTCAAGACCAGTCTTTAAATCAGAGCGTGCCTGGTAAGGATGATCCCTTTGAAAATTGGGATATCACGACTAGCAAACGGCCAAGTAACCAAACAGGTCAGTTCGATGGCGTTCAAAAGAGAGCTTTTGATCCCGTTGAGCCGGTTAACCAAAATATTGATTTAGACTTGTCAAACGAAGATGATGATCAGCCACCATTCTTCAAGAAACGATAAGGGGGATTGACTAATGGCATTTGATGGGATTAAGCGCCTTTTTTCGGGCGATGATGATTATTATGAAGAAGAGAGCTATGAAGAGGCACCTGAGCAACAACCTGTTCAAAAGCAAAAGCCTGCAGCAAACAAGCAAATGACCGCATTTAAAAATCAGAATCAAACTGGAGCTGCTGGAGTTGCGCAAGGTCGCATTGCTCTTTTTGAACCAAAGGTTTACGCTGATTCACGAGCAATTGCCAGTCAAGTGATTGAAGGGGATGCTGTGATTGTTAACTTTTCCCAGTTGGAAGAGGAACAAGCAATGCGAATTTTAGATTATATTGGCGGCGCTGTCTATGCTGTTTCGGGTTCGATGGAACGAGTTGGTGAGAAAATTTTCTTGTTGACACCTTCAACTTATGAAGTAGCAGGCTCTATGAGTGAAAACCTTGATAATCAAGGTCGGTATTAATATTTATGTTTGGACTACTACTAGTCACGATTATTGCGTGGCTGCTTAAGATTTATTCTTATGCACTGATTGTCTATGTTTTGATGTCATGGTTTCCAGGTGCTTATAACACATGGTTTGGCCGTGAATTAGGGAAAATTGTGACGCCATATTTGTCATGGTTCTCTTTTATCAAACCAATTGGCATCTTAGATTTGCGACCATTAATCGCTTTTATCGTCTTGGATTTGGCACAATATGCCTTGGCATGGTTCTTTTAAATGAGTAATCAGCAGGCTATCGCCCAGCACTTTCACGAAAGTGAGGGCGATTTTGTGAAGCAAGCCCTCGACTGGGTAAATCAGGCAGAAATCGACTATCGATTAGTTCTGACCAAATTTTTAAATCCGCGACAGCGCTACATTGCGCAAACGCTGGTGAATCAGCATGCAGGCCTAAAAATGTTGGAAGACGGGATTTTTGACCAAGCTGAATCAAAGCGAATCGTGATTGCACCTGATTTTTATGAGGTTGAGGAAAGTGACTTTCAACTAGTTTTGTTAGAATTGACCTTTCCGGTTAAGTTTGTCAGCCTGCGCCATAAAGACATCCTAGGTGCACTTGTACACACCGGACTCGATCGGTCAGGCTTTGGCGATATCGTGGTTAAAGAAGATGCAGGGCAAGTTCAATTAGCGGTTGACCAGCCATTAGTCGGCTTTATTCGCCAAGAGATTGGTCGCATTGGCAAGGTTAAGACCGACTGGCAAACAATTAGCTTCGAGCACGCCTTTCAAAAGGAAGAAGATGGCCAAGATCAATTTCTCTTAGTCAAATCGTTGCGTCTTGATGTGGTTGTAGCAGCTGCATTCAAACTGGCACGTGCAAAAGCACAAGCTTTAGTTACCAGTGGCTCTGTGCAAGTTAATTGGACTGTTAGTGATCAGGTTGACCGGCAAATTTCCCTAAAAGATGTGATTTCAGTGAGAAAATATGGAAGAATTTGCTTAGAAAGCTTGTCAGGGCAGAGCAAAAAGGATAAAATCAAAGCAGTTTTTAATATTATTCATCGATGAGATGAATTCGGGAGGCAGAGAGATAAGATGGCATTAACACCAGATGAGATTTTAAACCATGAATTCACTAGAAAGGGATCACGGGCATATGTCGCACGCGAAGTTGATTCTTTCTTGGATGAAGTCAATAATGATTACCGTACCTTATTGGCTGATTTTGAGAAATTACAACAACAAAATCGTCAGCAACAAAACCGTATTGATGAGCTCGAAGGTGAACGTGATCAAGTGAACGAATCAATCATGTTTGCCCAAAGCGCTGCCTCACGTTTGCGCTCTGAGACGGAATCTGAAGTGAAGTCGCAATTGACCCATGCTCAAGATGAAGCCAAGCAAATTGTTGATGAAGCCCATCAAAAAGCTGAAGCTGAATCTGCCCGTTTGGCGCAAGAGAATGTTGATTTAATTGACGAACAAAACCGCTTGCGTCAGCGAGTTGATAGTTTCCGGCAATCATTCCTGTCACTGATTGACCAACAAAAAGCTTTGCTTGAGCAGGGACAATTATCACAGGCAGTTGACAAGTTACCTGCTTCTGAATTATCGGAAAAGGTCTTGGCTGAAACGAACGATTGGTTGAATCCTGCCTCGAAAGCAGTCGTTTCAGCACCAACTAGTCAGGATAGTACTGAAGAAAAGCCGTTGCCAACCGACATTAAAGAAGTCCCAAGTTTTGCTAAAGGTCCAATCGAACCTAGTGAAGGGGAGAAGCCTGCTGAAAGTGAAACAGTTGAGGTAGAAGCGGAAGTTGCAGATCCAACAGTGGTCGTTTTTCCTGAAAATGGGCAACCAAAGTAAAAATGATTTATTAACGGTGTAAGCCAGTTTGAAAAAGTTGATATTGTTAGCGAGCCATGTCCGGTGTAAGATGGTCATTCCCTCAGCTTTTTTACATCCCTTACCCTTAATCAAACTGAACTAAGAGTAAGTTTGACGGCTTGGCCCGTTATCGCCAGTTAGAGCGTTAACCGATGGTTAGCGGAAGATAGGTGGTACCACGTAAAAAACGTCCTGTTGTCCCAAATTTTTGGGCACAGGACGTTTTTTCGTTTATTGAAAGGAGTCTCTTATGAAGTATAAAGACACATTGAATTTAGGAAAAACAGCATTTCCGATGCGAGGCTCTTTGCCAACAACGGAGCCAGAACGGCAACAAGGTTGGTACGATGACAACCTCTATGAACAACGACTGGCACAAAACGAGCAAAAGCCACATTTTAACTTGCATGATGGCCCTCCATACGCCAATGGTAACATTCACTTGGGTCACGCCTTGAATAAGATTACTAAGGACATTATTGTCCGCTACAAGAACATGAACGGCTACTATGCACCTTATGTTCCTGGCTGGGATACACACGGTTTGCCAATCGAACAGCAGCTAACAAAGGCTGGTCATGATCGTAAGTCAATGCCAAAGAGTGAATGGCGCAACCTGGCCAAGGATTTTGCTTTGGAGCAAGTTGACAAGCAGCGCAATGACTTTAAGCGTTTGGGGATTATGGCTGATTGGGATCACCCATATATCACTTTGCAACCTGAATTCGAAGCCGCACAGTTACGCGTCTTTGGTACGATGGCCAAGAAGGGCTACATTTTCCAGGGAGCTAAACCTGTCTATTGGTCATGGTCATCCGAATCAGCTTTGGCGGAAGCCGAAATTGAATATCACGACATCAAGTCAACTTCATTGTTCTATGCGAACCGCGTTAAGGATGGCAAGGGAATCTTGGATGGCGACACTTACTTGGTTGTTTGGACCACGACACCATTTACGGTTACCGCTTCACGTGGAATTACCCTGGGCCCTGATTTTGACTATGTATTGGTGAAGCCAACTGGTCAAGACAAGAAGTATGTTGTAGCCAAGGAATTGCTGGAAACGGTTGCACCAAAGTTTGGCTGGGAAGATTACGAAGTTTTGGATTCATATAAGGGCCAAGACTTGGATAAGATTACGGCTTACCATCCTTGGGACGCTGATGCTGAAGAAGTGGTTATGAATGCCGACCATGTTACTTTGGATTCTGGAACTGGTTTGGTCCACACGGCTCCAGGCTTTGGTGAAGATGATTACAATGTTTCAAAGGAATACGGCTTAGATGTTGTTGTGACGGTTGACGAAAAGGGAAACATGACCAAGAATGCGGGCCCCGATTTTGAAGGTCGGTTCTATGATGATGTCACTGGCACGGTTATCACTAAGTTGACGGATGCCGGGTTGTTCTTGGCTAAGGAAAAGATTACTCACTCATATCCATTTGATTGGCGAACAAAGAAGCCAATTATTTGGCGAGCTGTGCCGCAATGGTTTGCTTCAATTGATAATTTCCGAAAAGATATTTTGGACCAAATTGATGGGGTTAACTTCTTCCCAGCTTGGGGTCAAAAGCGCTTGCATAACATGATTGCTGGTCGTGGAGACTGGGTCATTTCTCGTCAACGTGTTTGGGGGGTGCCATTACCAATCTTTTATGCAGAAGATGGAACAGCGATTTTGGATGCTGATATTATTGAACATGTTGCCCAATTGGTTGAAAAGCACGGTTCAAATGTTTGGTTTGAACGTGAAGCTAAGGACTTGTTGCCAGAAGGTTATACGAACGAACATTCACCAAATGGCCACTTCAAGAAGGAAGAAGATATCATGGACGTTTGGTTTGATTCCGGTTCTTCTTGGAATGGGGTGATGCGGCAACGTCCTCAATTGGACTATCCTGCTGATTTGTATTTGGAAGGATCTGACCAGTACCGTGGTTGGTTTAACTCTTCATTGATTACTTCTGTGGCTGTAACGGGCCAGGCGCCTTACAAGAACTTGCTATCACAAGGCTTTACTTTGGATGGTAAGGGCAACAAGATGTCAAAGTCATTTGGAAACACGATTTCACCATTGGATGTTGGGAACAAATTTGGTGTTGAAATTTTGCGTTTGTGGACTATCTCAGTTGATACGTCCCAGGATATGCCGGTTTCAGATGAAATTTTGAAGCAAGTTGCTGATTCTTACCGTAAGATTCGCAATACTATGCGCTTTTTGTTGGCAAACACAGCTGACTTTGATTATGAAACTGACCAAGTTGCCTTTGCAGACCGTGCTGCCCATGACCAATATGCAACGGTATTGTTGAATAACTTGGTAGCAGATTTGAAGGATAGTTACGATAACTACCGTCTCAATGAAATTTACTCTCGGTTGATTAACTTTATTAATGTTGACTTATCGGCCTTTTATTTGGATGTCGCCAAGGATGTGGTGTATGTTGAAGCGCCGGATTCCGCTTTGCGTCGTTCAATGCAATCTGTCTTCTATGAAATTTTGACGGCCTTAACGAAGTTAATGGTGCCAGTTTTGCCACACACGGCTGAAGAAATCTGGTCATATATCCCACATACCAACACGAAATACGCTTACTTGCAAGACATGCCAACGGTAAAGGATTTGCCAGAAACTGAAGACATGATGGTCAAGTGGGAAACAGTCTTTACATTGCGTTCGGCAGCGAACAAGGCAATCGAAGCTGCTCGAACTGATGGCTTGGTTGGTAAGAATGCCGAAGCAGCCATGACGCTGTATTTGACGGCTGATCAGAAGAACGTTTTAGCTGATTTACACTTAGACTTACGTTTGATCTTGATGGTCTCACAGCTAGACTTGAAGGATCGTGAAGAGGTAGTGGAAACGGTGCCAAGCTTTGATGGCGTGCCTGTCTTAGTCGAAAAGGCCCGTGGTGGATTGTCACCACGTGACCGTCGCTATCACGAAGACTTGGGAGCTGATGAAGCTTTCCCAGAATTATCAAAAGCTGAAGCTGAATTGGTTCGGAAGTATTACCCAGCTGCTTTAGCAGAAGGTTTTGAAGCTTAAAAATCAGTTATTTGGATTTTAAAAAACGATGTCAAGTAAAAACACTTGACATCGTTTTTTATATTTGGCATAATAGAGAAGTAAAGAAATACGGAGGAATTATATTATGGCAGTTAAAATTCGCTTGAAGCGGATGGGTGCTAAGAAGCGTCCATTCTACCGCGTTGTTATCGCTGACTCACGTTCACCACGTGACGGTCGTTTTATCGAAACAGTGGGAACTTATAACCCAATTACTGTTCCAGCAGAAGTAAAGTTGGACGAAGCTAAGATCTTGGCTTGGTTGGCAAATGGTGCACAACCATCTGATACAGCTCGTAACTTGTTGTCAAAGGCTGGAATCATGGCTAAGTATGCTGAACAAAAGGCTGGTGCAGCTTCTGAAAAGCCTGCTAAGACAAAGAAAGCGGTAGCTGCTAAGCCAGCTGCGGCTGCTTCATCTGAAAAGCCAACGGCTAAGAACAAGGTTGCCGAAATTAAGGCATACTTGGACGCCCAGGGTATCGACTACCCAGCATCAGCTAAGAAGGCTGATTTGTTGGAATTGGTTTAAGACAAACTGGTTTTTAAAGTGGAAACTACCAAAGTTCATTTGGTAGTTTTTTCTTTTTGAACAAGCTAAGATAAGCAAAGCTTTGCTATAATAGAGAGTATGGAAACAAAAAATTACTTTAAAATTGGAACGATTGTCAATACACACGGCATTCGTGGTGAGTTAAAAATCAAAGCCATTACGGATTTTGCGGACGACCGCTTTCAAAAGGGCCAAGCTATTTATCGTTTGGACCGGGGAAAATATGTCAAGGAAACGATTGCCAAGGCCCGGGTTCATAAGGGCATGTGGTTGGTCACCTTTGAGGGTGTTGATAATATTAACCAGGTTGAAATTTTTAAGGGCCAGGACATCTTTGTTGATGAAGCAGACCGCGCTGACCTTGACGATGGGGAGTATTACTACAACGAAATCATTGGCTGCACCGTCGTCGACTTAAACGGGCAAACTATGGGTGAAATCAAAGAAATTATGACGACCGGAGCCAACGATGTTTGGATTATGAAGCGTCCCAAAGGCAAAGATGGCTTAATTCCGGTGATCGATGACGTCGTAAAAGAGGTCAATGTGGCTGATAAGCTGATTACCATTGATGTCTTGGAAGGGCTATTTGACGATGAAAATTGATGTTTTAAGCCTTTTTCCAGATATGTTTGCGCCGATGCGTCAATCAATTATCGGCAAGGCCATCGACCGTGGTGACCTTGATTTTGCCGTGACCGACTTTCGTGATTATACGACAAACAAACATAATAATGTTGACGACTATCCCTTCGGTGGTGGGGCTGGCATGTTACTGACGCCCCAACCGATTTTTGATGCCTTAGAAGCTGTCAAGGAAAATAGTCCTGAAAAAAGTGCTGGGCATGTCATCTTGTTGGATCCGGCTGGAAAGAAGTTTGACCACACGGATGCAAAGCGATTGGCGAACTATGACCATTTAACTTTTATTGCCGGTCATTATGAAGGCTATGATGAACGAATCAAGACCTTGGTAGATGAGGAACTTTCACTGGGCGATTATGTGTTAACTGGTGGGGAGCTAGCCTCGATGGTTATGATTGATGCAACGGTGCGCTTTTTACCCCATGTCTTGGGCAATGCCGAATCGGCAGCAGGTGATTCATTCGCTGACGGCTTGCTAGAATACCCACAATACACGCGACCAGCCGACTTTCGAGGGCTCAGCGTACCAGAAGTCTTAACTTCTGGAAACCACGGTAAAATCGCTGAATGGCGGTTGAAAGAAGCGTTAAAAAAGACATACTTGCGTCGACCTGATTTGTTAGAAAATCGGGTATTTACAAATGAAGAACGCGACCTATTGGATGATATTAAGAGTGAATTAGCAGATGATTAATTTGTACTAGTAAGCATCGGTAGATCGAATAGAGGATAAAGGACAAGACCGATGGAACTGGAATTTTTAGGAACCGGCTCGGGCCAACCATCTAAATTTCGCAATGTGGCTAGCGTTGCTTTGAAGCTGCTTGATGAACGGAATGCTGTGTGGCTTTTTGATGTTGGGGAAGCGACCCAGCACCAAATTTTGCAAACAACAATTCGCCCTCGAAAGATTGAAAAAATTTTTATTTCCCATTTGCATGGCGACCATATCTTCGGTTTACCTGGTTTATTGTCCTCCCGGTCTTTTCAGGGTGCCGATAAAAGTGAACCGCTGACGATTTATGGCCCCAAGGGTTTGAAGTCTTTTGTTCAAACGGCTTTACGAATTTCAGATACGCACTTGTCTTATCCAGTTCACTATGTTGAAATTGAGGTCGGAACGATCTTTGAAGATGAAACCTTCCGAGTGGTCGCGGCTCCCTTGAAGCACCGAATTGAGGCCTGGGGTTTTCGGGTGGAAGAAAAAGCACATCCAGGAGAGTTGCTGATTGATAAGGTAAAGGCTGATCAAATTCCGGCCGGTCCTGTTTATGGCCGCTTAAAGGCTGGCGAAACAGTTACCTTGGACGATGGTCGTGTGATTAACGGTCAGGATTATCTTGGCCCAGCCCAGCCGGGCCGGGTCGTGACCTTTATTTTGGATACACTTCCAAACGACCAAGCCAAGATTTTGGCACAAGGTGCAGATGTTTTGGTCCACGAATCAACCTATGGTCAAAGTAAAGAAGAAAGTAAATTAGCACGGGCACATGGACATTCCACCTCTCGTGATGCGGCTAACCTCGCACTTGACAGTCATATTGGCAAATTGGTCTTAGTCCACATCTCTGCCCGCTATATTGGCCCATTATTAAAGAAGTTCATAAGCGATGTGAAGCATTTGTTCCCAAATACCTATGTTGCCCGTGACTTCGACGTGGTTGATGTCCCATTCAAGAAGGAGCAGCATGGTACCAAGTAATTGGCGGTTGTTAGACCAACCGGATCAAACAAGTAGCCAATGGTTACAGGAACAATTACACTTAAACCCAGTTACAGCAGGTTTTTTGGTGCAAAACGGCATCAAGGATGTTAAAGAGGCCCAAGCTTTTTTGCACCCTGATTTTCAAAGTATTCATGATCCAAACGAATTTTTCGATATGGAAAAAGCAGTGGAGCGGATTCAAGAAGCGGTGTTTACTGCTGAACCAATATTGGTGTACGGTGACTATGATGTCGATGGCATCACGAGTACCGCGATTATGGTGGAAACATTAACCTCGCTTGGTGCAGAAGTCACCCCCTACATTCCAAACCGATTTGAAGATGGGTATGGGCCTAATCTGAAGACATATCAACGCTTAGTTGAAGAAACCGGTGCAAGTTTGATTATCACCGTTGATAACGGTGTGGGTGGGCACGAGGCGATTGCTTGGGCGCAAGGTGCTGGCATTGATGTGGTCGTGACTGACCATCACGCACTGCCAGAAACCCTGCCTGAGGCCTATGCGATCATCCACCCACGTCATCCAGAGGGAAACTATCCTTTTACTGATTTATCAGGAGCGGGGGTTGCTTTTAAGGTTGCCCAGGCAATTTTAGCCGATGGCCAACCCGCTGAATCGTTGGAAGACTTACCAGTAGAATTTTTGGATTTGGTTGCCATGGGGGCTGTGGCCGATGTGGTTTCTTTGACTGATGAAAACCGAGCCTTTGTGACCTGGGGACTTAAGCAAATTGAGGAAAATCCCAGACCTGGTTTAGCAGCACTGTTAAAGAGTGCCAAACATGCCAAGGGACAAGCAATCTTAGCTGAGACGATCGGTTTCAAGATTGCGCCACGGTTAAACGCAATTGGTCGACTAACCAATGGTCAGTTAGGGTTGGAACTTTTGCTAACAAAGGACCCGGACCGAGCTAAGGCAATTGCTAAGGAAGTCGAACAGCTCAATGATCAACGCCGAACTTTAGTGGATACTGTTTTTGACCAGGCAAAAGAGCAAGCTTTAGACAAAAAAAATCAGCAGAACAATATCTTACTGATTGCCGGTCAAGATTGGCACCAGGGGATTCTTGGCATTGTCGCTGCCCGTTTGGCCGAATTAGTGAAAAAGCCCGTGGTGGTTCTTGCACTCGTTGATGGCGTTTACAAGGGTTCTGGTCGGTCCTTTGGGGACTTTGATTTGCACGCCTTCTTGCAGGCCTATAGTGATCACTTTACTAGTTTCGGTGGTCATGCTGGTGCTTTAGGAGTGAGCATGGTGCTGGACGAATTGCCGGTAGTCCAAAGCTTGGTTCAACAAGATGGGGCTGACCTGCAATTTGCTGATCAAAAATTGGCTGTTAATTTGGTTGTGCAGCCACGTCTTTTAACGCCTGACTTTTACCAGCAATTAGCCTTACTTGAGCCATTTGGGCAAGGAAACCCACAGCCGGTCATTGCTGTTGAGGATGTACCATTAGAGTCGGTGCAATCAATGGGAGCGCTCAATCAACACTTAAAGCTGAATTTCCGTGGTGGGCGGGGACTTGTTGAAGCTTTGGCCTTCAACCAGCCCGAGTTGGTGAAAGAAGCCCAAGAAAAAAGGCAGGCAACACTAGCAGGTAAGGTTGGTGTAAATACCTTTGCCGGTAAAACTAGGTTGCAGCTGATGCTGGAAGATTTAGCCTTTGTCGCAACGGAACAAGGTCAGCCTACGCCAATGGGGCCAGCTGTTCGTCAGGTTAACAAGCAAGTAGCCCAAACAGCCCAGACTGCACAAGCTACGGTTAAAAATTCATCCAAAACATTGGCCCAGGTAATCGGTCAAACGAATAGTCAAGACTTTGCCAGATTATATAAATATTTGTACGGACACCAAAATTTGGACATTATCGGGCATTTAGAAGTTGTATTATCCGAACTTTCAATGCAAGAAAAGCAATTTAAATTAATGATTCAGGTCTTTTTGGACCTTGGTTTTGTTAAAATGAATGCAGGGACCATTTTGTGTTTACCAAGTACCAGTAAAAAGCCCTTGGCAAACTCTGTCACATACCAGCGGTATTTTGCCGGTTAATGAACCCGGTTTGAGGAAATAAAAAATGAGTAAAATTGATTTACATGATTATGTTGCCACTGTGGAAGATTATCCAGAACCTGGTGTTTCTTTCCGTGACATCTCACCATTGATGGGTGATGGACCAGCTTATAAGCAAGCAATTGATCAAATTGTTGACTTCGCCAAAGACTTAGATGTCGACTTGATTGCTGGACCAGAATCACGGGGCTTCATTGTTGGTTCACCATTGGCCTATGCCATGGGCATCGGTTTTGTACCAGCGCGTAAGTCTGGTAAGCTACCCCGTAAAGCCGTCTCAGCTTCTTATACTTTGGAGTACGGTGGTGTTAATGAGTTGGAAATTCACGAGGATGCTATCCAACCAGGGCAACGGGTCTTGATTGTTGATGACCTTTTAGCAACTGGTGGAACCATCAATGCTACCCGAAAGATTGTGGAAGAATTAGGTGGCGTTGTGGCCGGGGTTGCCTTTATTATTGAATTAGAGGACCTCCACGGTCGAGAGAAGATTATGGAAGCCGGCGAAGTACCGTTTGTTGCTTTGATGGAATACTAAGGACTAGCAGCTGGTACAAAACCGGACTTTCACAGGGTGAAATAAAGGCAAGCAGATGCTCACAACACTATTAGTACTTTTAATGATTAATACAACCGTTGCCGTTATTACGGTATTTCGGGAACCAAGAGACATCGCCGCTACTTGGGCTTGGATTTTGGTGCTGATTTTAATTCCGGTTCTTGGTTTTATTATTTATTCTTTTGCGGGCCGGAAGCTATCACAGCGCCGGCTTTTTGCCTATCAAGGCCAGGATACATCGGCGATGAATGAAAAAATCGCCGATTTGATTCAAGAAGCCGATGAGCGTGGTAAACGGGAGGGGTTCGTTCCGCATTTTAACGAAACGCAAGCTTCCTTAGTTCAGGCCCAGTCTTTGGTGACACTGTTTCAAAATATTAATCAAACCTCCTTGGCAACAAAAAATAGGGTGAAATTCCTGACTTCCGGTCGGGCTTTCTTTGACCACTTAAAAGAGGATTTGAGGCAGGCAGAAAAAAATATTAACCTTGAGTTTTATACTTTTTACAGTGACAAGCTGGGTCATGAAATCAGAGATATTTTAGTTGAACGGGCTCGAGCCGGTGTTGAGGTGCACGTAATTTACGATGCCCTGGGATCTTTTGGAACCACCAAGCGGTTCTTTGCACCCTTGCGAGCGGCGGGCGGTCATGCTGCGCCTTTCTTGAAAAGGCGACTGACACTAATCGATTTTCAGCTGAACTTTCGTGATCACCGTAAAATCGTGGTGATCGATGGTAAAATTGGCTATGTTGGTGGCTTTAATATTGGCGACCAATACCTTGGCCGTGATAAAAAATTTGGCCATTGGCGCGATACCCACTTGCGAATGACAGGTTCGGGCGTTTACTCACTTCAAGCTCATTTTTTGTTGGATTGGAACGCCTCTGATCCTAAGAGACCGATGGCGGTGACGTCAGACTGTTACTTTCCACCGTTGTCATTAGCGTTGCAGGGCAAGTCAAACTTACAAATTGTGACTTCCGGTCCTGAAACAGATGACGAACAAATTAAGATGGGCTATATCCGCTTAATCCAATTGGCCAAAAAACGCTGCTGGATTCAAACACCTTATTTAATCCCCGATGATTCAACCTTTGATGCTTTACGAATTGCCGCTAACTCGGGCGTTGATGTCCGAATTATGGTCCCTTGTATGCCAGACCACCCTTTTGTTTATCGAGCTACCCAGTACTATGCTGCGCAGTTAGCTAAGTACGGAATTAAGATTTATTATTATAAAAATGGTTTCTTGCACGCTAAGACGATGGTGGTTGATGACCATTTGGCTTCTGTTGGTTCGGCTAATTTGGATTTTCGTTCCTTTAAGTTGAATTTCGAAGTGAATGCCTTTCTATACGACTCTGACTTAGCTCATCATCTTGCCCATGTCTTTAAGCAGGATTTAACTGTTTCCAGTGAGCAAACGGTGACGAGCTTTGCCCAACAGGGCCGTTGGCTGGTCTTTAAACAGTATGTCGCCAGGCTGCTGGCACCAATTTTATAAAAATCAGATTGATATTGTCTCCAGAATTAGGTCGATCAAAAAAAAGAAGGCTTTGGCCTTCTTTTTTGTTAAAATTAATAAATTTTTAACTTGCTTAACTGATCAATGTACCAGATAAACGACATCTTGAATCATGTCAAAGGCTTGATAATGCTGATTTAAAACAGCATTCAATTCCAAATCAGCCTCTTGCCAGAATTTTTTTGAATTGGTGGCACCATTCTTTTCACCAATGACAATTAAGTGAAAAGGTTGGGACTGGCTCCGCAGATACTGTAAAATTTTCCAGTCATCATCACTGGTATCTGGTGCCCAAGCCATCACAAAAATTGGTTGAGAATTTGGGTCATCGGCTTTGTGGAGACTCTCTTTGACGGCTGTGAGTGCAGCTTGTTTGCTAACGGCTGTCCAGGGGACAGGCCGTTGATTATCCTGTCCACTCCAATCGAGATTATCGACAGCTGTCACAACATGTCCTTGCGCTTTTAGTGCAGCAGAAAGTGCGGCATTACCGGCCATTAACTCAACAATCGGTCGAGAATCGGCGAAGCGGACTAAATCCTGAACCCAATCTGTGTTTGGTAAAAACCAGAGCCCGTAGTTGACAATCAGTGTTTCCCTTAGCTGTGCTAATGCGTCATCAAGAAGGAGACGTTCTGGATGGCGACTTAAGGATTTGACATCTTCGAGAAGGTTGGGGAGCTGGTGCGGTGGCAGCTGTTGGTAATCAAGGGCTGTCAGAGTTTGAATTACCGCATCAATTTTGGCTAGTGACTGTGGGTCGGCCATGTATTGTTCTTTTAAATCAAGTAGTTTGTCTCGGCTAAGCATAAAGAGTCCTTAAGATTGGGTAAAAACGTCTTAGGTGGCGTTTTCTCTCATCATTTTCTTTGGTACAGTGTTAATGAAATGTCTTATTAGGAGTAGTATACACTATGGCTGATTTTTCTTTGACCAAAACTGACTGGGACCAGGCCTTAGCCCCTCTTTTGCCAATAGTCTATCAGCACCGGGCCGAATCATTTTTAAGTGAAATTTATCAAAATCCTCAAAAACCAGTTTATCCGCAGCGTGAAAACGTTTTTTTGGCTTTTGAGAAGACACCGTTAGCGCAAACGAAAGTAGTTATTTTAGGTCAAGACCCCTATCATGGCGAAAGTCAGGCCCAGGGTCTGGCCTTTTCAGTGCCTGATACTTTAGCAGCGCCACCGTCATTGCGTAATATCTTAAAAGAATTGGCCAGTGATGTCGGGTTTAATCGGTCAAGCCATGATTTAACAACATGGGCAAGTCAAGGTGTTTTGCTGTTAAATACGGTTTTGACGGTTGCTGCCGGTCAAGCCAATAGCCATCAAAAAAAAGGCTGGGAAGAGCTTTCAGATGCAGCGATTAAGGCAGCGAGTGCTGATCAACGGCCAAAAGTTTTCATCCTGTGGGGGAAGCCAGCTCAGCAAAAAGCGCGTTTAATCGATGCTGAAAAACACCTCATTTTAATGGCACCACACCCAAGCCCATTGGCTGCCTATCGAGGTTTTTTTGGTTCTAAACCATTTTCAAAGACTAATGCCTTTTTAGAAAGGCACCAAGAGGTACCTGTTAACTGGCTGAAATAAGTTTGAAATTTGCCCGTAAAGGGGTAATAAAAGAAAGAAATTTTGGTATACTTTAGAAAAGACTAACGAACAAAAGGGAGCAGAAATATGTCACTTTTCGATCAGTTTAAAACAGAAATTAAGGGCCAAAAAATTCGCCTGGTCTTTCCTGAGGGAACGGACGAGCGGGTTTTGACAGCAGCCGTTGAATTGGCCCAAGAAGACTTGGTCAACCCAATTATTTTGGGTGAAAAAGAGGCGATTGTTGCCCTTTCAAAGAAACTTCAATTAAGTCTAAACCAGGTGGAAATTGTTGATATCAAAACTGTTTCAGCAGATCAACGCGTCAAGATGATTAAGGCCTTAGTTGAGCGCCGTAAGGGCAAGACGGATGAAAGAACAGCTGAAAAGTGGCTCCAAGATGAAAATTACTTTGGTACGATGCTGGTCCAAATGGGGGCTGCCGAGGGGATGGTTTCTGGGGCAGTGCATCCAACTGGTGATACGGTACGTCCAGCCCTCCAGTTAATTAAGACGGCTCCTGGTTCACGCCGAATTTCTGGTGCCTTTATTATGCAAAAAGGAGATCAGCGTTTTGTCTTTGCTGACTGTGCCATTAATATCGACATTGATGCTGAAACGATGGCCCAAATAGCTATTCAATCAGCCCATACTGCTAAGATTTTTGGTATCAAGCCAAAGGTGGCCATGCTTTCATTTTCAACGAAGGGGTCTGCTAAGGGTGCCCAAGTTGAAAAGGTTCAGGAAGCGACAAAGATAGCCAAGGAATTGGCACCAGAATTAGCCGAACAAATTGATGGCGATTTGCAATTTGACGCAGCCGTTGTTGAAAAGGTAGCTAATGCCAAGGCACCCGACTCAGCGGTGGCTGGTCAGGCGAATGTCTTTGTCTTTCCAAGTTTGGAATCGGGGAATATCGGCTATAAGATTGCCCAACGTTTGGGCGGGTTTGAGGCGATTGGCCCAATTTTGCAAGGACTGGCCAAGCCGGTTTCAGACCTTTCCAGGGGTGCTTCTAAAGATGATGTGGTCAAGGTAGCCATCATCACAGCAGCTCAAGCTCTGGCACAACGTTAATTAAGTGCATTAAAGGGGTAACCGAGTCCTTGGTTAGCCCTTTCTTGCCATTATTTTAACAAAAATCTGAATGAAAGCAGTATGTGTCTTTATGAATTTTTTTCTTAACCAAGGTATGGGTCACGGCAATTCGGGCGTTGAACATGCTCAATTCTATCGGGCTCAATGCTTTTTAAAGGGACAATTACCATTCAAAATTGTCTTTACTGATTTACTGCAAGATTTGCATGTTCATATGCGTGAATGGCATTTACCAGAAAATCAGGTTATTGGTCTTTATGACTTTTTGTTAGCTGCCGACCCTTTTGACTACTTGGATCATGGTTTGCCTGCTGACGAAGTGCACAAGAGCCACGAAAAGATTTTAATTGATCAAACCGATACGCAGCGCATGATTACGACTCAAAGTTCCGGTAATTACCAAATTCGTCGTTTACGCGATAAGATTTTTAATACAGAAAAAAATATCTATATTGTTGATGATGCTTATGTTTCCTTGACGAAGGGGACACATCAGGTCGAGTGGTCGTATCGACAGGGGCCAGGTGAAAAAATCATGCAGGACATTCATCTGACGAATTTCTTAGGGGAAAATTACTATTTCTTGACTTTTGACGAGTTAGTGACTTTTTTCTTAAATCAACTTGAAGTACATTTTGGACAAAATACGTATTTTATTGATCGGGGAACATTCTATGATGAAGCCCTGGTCCGACAAAAAGTAGCGGGTTCGACGCAGAAAATTGTTGGCATGGTTCATGCTAACCACAAGGTTAGTGAAGAGAACGGGCACATTCTTTTTAATAATTTTTATCAGTACACATTGGATCATTTGGACCAGTATGATGCGGTTGTTGTGGCAACCAAGGCACAAAAAGAGGCTCTAAAGAGTGATTTGCAAGGTTATACCGCAGCGAAAAACCTCGATAAGATAGATGCCATTCCCGTTGGTGGGGTAACGAATCTTGGCCAAAAAAAGACCAGGAAGAATCAAAAACTAAATTTGGTGACAGCCTCGCGTTTGCATGAAGAAAAGCACATTGACCAAATTATTGATGCTGTTCACGTTTTAGTGGCACGTGGTCATGACGTCAATTTGACTATCTATGGTGCCGGGGCCGAGCAGAAAAAATTAGCCAAGCAAATTAAGGATCTTGGTTTGACTAATCGCGTTGTCTTAGCTGGTTTATCTCAGAATGTGACAAAGGATTTGCAGCGTTATGATGTTTTTGTTTCCGCGTCATACTCTGAGGGATTTGGCTTGACTTATCTGGAAGCATTAAGTCAGGGCCTCCCAGTTGCTAGTTATGCAAATAACTTTGGCGCTAAGGAATTGATCCATCCCGGTGAAAATGGTTATTTGGCTGATTTTTTAACAACCGATGCTGATCGTAACAACAATGTGGTCCAGCTTGCGGAGGCTATTTTATCTTGTTTCCAAGATTACGATCGGCTTTCAGCTGGTGCAATCGCTTCTTGCCGGCCATTTTTGACAGAAAAGGTTACTGAAAAATGGGTGGAATTGGAGGATGAACTAGCATGAAAGTTGCACTAATTAATAGTTTTGATGAAAGAAACCAGCAGGCAGTTGCTTGGCAAATTAATCAAGTGCTGGCTGGTGAGTTGGATGAACTTTGGCTGGCAACCCCACATGAAGATGCTGTTCAAATTGCCCGTGATCTTGGCTTAGAATTACACCAAGTTTTTGACCTTTGTAGTCAAAGTTATTTGGCCGATCAAGTAGCTGGTGAGGGACTCTGGTTTTATGATTTAAAAGTTCCTAACCAGGGTCAATTGGTTGTCAATCAGGATTGGACGAAGAGTATTTCCGTGGCTGGACACTTGGTGGCGGACGTACGCTGGTTCGCCAATTCTAACCGCCTCGTGCAGGCCGTGACTTGGCAGAACGCAGGTGGTCAAGTCGAGCGTAAAGACATTTATCAACGCAATGGCCGTTTGTTCGCCAAACAATATTTTAGTAATGGCCAACTGCTTCAATCTGATTTTTACGTTGGCTTTGATCAGCTGGTTTGCCAAGACTTTTATTTTCAAGGGATGCGCAACTTTGTTCTTGATCAAAGGCAGCGCCACTATGATTCTGCCGAGAATTACTTGGAACATGTGATAGCAAAGCAGGGACACTGCGATGTCCAAATTAGTACAGTTGACCGTTGTTTAGTTTTAGCACCAACGGGGTCAACTCTGGCCCTGCCACAGGGTGTTTTGGATGAACAGGGAAATGTCTGGCCTGATTTGGTCATGGTCTTAACGAAACAAAAATATGGTGTTAGCCGTGTATTGGTGGCAAAAAGTGACCACGAAAAACTAAAGAAGGCGGGACTTCCCTTAGATAAGGTTGAACTGTTCGCTTGAGGTTGATAAAGGAGAGAAACCTTGAACATATTCTTATTGCCCACCTGGCAAGAAAATTCGAACTCAAAAAACGAAGTTGATAGTAGTCTGGCTTTGACCAAGCTCTTTTTGCGTGCCGAAGACCAGGTGACGGTTATTTTTGCCAATTACTTGCCACGGTTGAGAACCTGGCTGGGTCAGGCGCAGATTGAAGCCATTCAATATTGGTCAGCCTATGACGAATTGCAACAAGTAACGCAAAAGGATCGTCAGCCACTTGATTTAACTGATTTTACTTGGCCAAAAAATGCTGAATTTGTTCGCATGTATGACCGAATCGTGGTCTTGGTTGACTTAGTCCACTATGCGACAATCTATTTTACTTATCCCAAAGCAGATTTGATTGATCGCATTGATTTGCTGAAAAATGGTCAACTTGAGCAACAACTGACGATTGATGATCGGGGCTTTGTTTCACGGGTATTGACCTACCAAGAAGAATCATTGCAGACGATTGACTATCTTAGCCAAAGTGGCGCGGTTGTTGCAAAAGAGGACTGTCAGACCGGTCAAGTGAAGGCGCTGTTACCGGACGGTTCTGAGCAAACTTTTACTGAAATGGGGGTCTTGATTGAATCACTGGTGGTTTTGCATCTCCAATCGCTGTCAGACCAAACCCTCCTGGTCGAACCTTCGGTAAAAAATTTAGCCATTGCTCAGCAAATCAAAGGAAATCAGCGGGTCTTAGTCTTGGACTATCCATTTTACGGGGCTGAAACTAGCCAAAAATTGGGTCCAAACGATCTGTTGTCTTTTGAAACTGTCACGGGGCAAGTGCCACTTTCATCTGCTTTCAACCTAGTTCACCAACCGCTTGTTTTGGGACCCTTTGCTGTTGATTTGGCGACTAAAAATGCTGTACCAAAGAAGCACTTTGTTTGCTATTGGCGCTTGGGTTTGCTTTCAGTTGATTATGCCAACCATATCTTTACCACACTTTTTGACTTGGCGATTGAGCATGATGATTTGGTGATTATTGTTGAAAATGATATGTGGCAGGTTGGCTTTCAGCAATTGCTAACCGCAAAATTAGGTCAGTTGGCGCAGAGCCAAACTTTGTCCCCCGAACGGTTAGAGACGTTGCCTGCTCAGTTTGTTCTAGTTGATTGGCAGACACCTCAAAAGCGACAGGAGTATCTGCAAACCGCATCGGTCGTGATTGATCTCGCCGATGAGGTCGATTTGTCGCTACAAGCACAAGCCTTGGCATACGGGCTGCCTTCTCTGACCAAAACCCAAACGGCCTACCAGGCACCAGAGACAAAGCACGTTCAAAGTGTTAGTGATATTGTGACGAGTTTGAATTGGCTCTTGGATCAACAAAATTGGCAGGGAGTTCAGGATTCTTTGCTAAAGATTCAATCGGACTATGCCAGTGACGCTTTAGCTGCTAAATGGCGGGTTGAGTTACGCTGATTTTAAACAAAAAGTTAGCCGTCAGAAGGTAATTGAGTTAAACGGGAATAGCTTGGCTGATGCGATGAAGGACAACTAACTATTGAATAACTTTTGAAGGAGGACCGTGATGGCCCAGATGTCAATTTTACAAATTGGAGAAGTGGATTGGACCGACCAAGTTCAAAACGAAAATTTGGACTGGCATTATACTACTAGCTTGGACTTACCTTTCTTGTTGGCTCGACAACAAGATCCCAGTTTTTTAGCTTATACATATGTTTTGTTGACCGATTTCGTGATTGATTCGACTGTTTTGTCTCGTCAAATCAGGGAGTGGCCGGCTTATCGAGTTATTTATTTGGGAAATACCGTTGGCTTCAACCGGGAGTTGCAGCAGGCGCTAGATGATCGTGGTGCATTTTATTTTCAGGAAAAAAAGCCAGCAGAGGTGGCTGATCGAATTATTCGTGATTTATATTTGGGACAAGCTGGTTTTCCAACTCGTTTCTCTGAAACGCAATTTTTGCCGGTCAAAAATTATCGTTGGCAGCTCAAGCGGTCGGGGCGGTTTTCGACGGCGATTGATGGCGATTTTGGCGCTGACTACCAGCAAATTGGCACGTTGAAAACCTTTCCAGGGGACTATCAGCCAGAACAAGAGAACCTTGTCTACTGTGATTACGAACAGACTGGGGATGCTGAATTAGCATTGTGTTTTGTGTTTTACCATAATGGTCATTTACAGCAATTACAGATGATTCAAGGACCTGCAATGCGGCGATTGACGGCGATTAAGGCGCCAGCTTCGTACCAGGATTATCAAATTCTCGTGCTTGCCAAGGGCAAGGGAACCCTGGACCTGCATAATGTGCACCAACGGCGGTCTCGCCACGGGTTAGGGTATTTTTTGCCTGGTGGAAGTCGGGATATGACTGAGGATGGGCAGGAAGTTCTTTCTTACTTTAACCCGGGCACTAAAAAGGGGCCACTGGTTGTGCTCTTCGTCGGTACTCGCCTTCACGTGGAAGGATTTGAGATGATGGGGCCACTGTCTGATTTGGGCTATCCATACTTACTTTTGACGGATCCCAGAGCCCAAGGCGGTGCTTTCATGGTCGGCAATGAAGAATACGAGGGCTTGATTAAGGAAAAAATCAGGAGCGCTCAAGAGGCAGTGCGAGTAACAGACGACGAACTGATTTTAGCTGGATATTCAATGGGTTCTTACGCAGCAATGTACTATGCGGGTCAGGTTGCTGCTGATCACTTGGTGTTGGCTAAGCCAATTATCAATTTGGGAACCTTCACTGCCAAGGGGGACTTTGCTCATAGCGGTGTTAACCATGATTGGATTTTAGATGTTCGCTATTTGTTAACCGGTCGGCTTGATCGATCGGATACTGAACGTTTAAATCAAAAACTCTGGCATTCGTTGGATCAATTGACTTGGCGTAATGGTGAGGTTTCGCTCTTTACGACGACTCAGGACGAATATGATGGGGAATCATTACCAAAACTATTGGAATATTTCCGTCATCATCATGTCGCCGTTAATCGCGAGCAAATGCCCGGTTATCATGAAGATCAAGTAGAGGCGATGGTTGAATTTTTGCAAAAAGAGATTGGTCGACAGGCCAAAGTTATTAAACAGGAGGGCTGGCGTTAATGCAATATCAAATTTATTGGCAACCGCAAACGGCCCTTCATGAATTGCAGGGAGCAATTGTTGACTTTATCAAGGAGGATGAGGTTCATTATACGAACCACTTTTTGCCTTCTGGCCAAGTCATTGCCTCATGGACGGATGCAGCGAATTATTATCAGGATAAGTCTTTTTCTGATTTACCCCGATTGAAGCCAGGTCGCATTTATCAAACCACTCGGCGGGTGCAAAATTCCAAACGAATGCACGCCTACTTGAACTGGACTTTTTTTGACGAAAAGGATCAAGTTATCAGTAGCCAGTACCAAAACGGCGACTTTTTGGATTTAAAGGTTCCAAGGATTTATGATCACTACCGATTAGACTTAATGTCGGCTGGGACGGGTGATTTTACTTTTTATGAGGTAACGGTGGCGGAAAAAGTGGCTGGCTGGCTTTTCGACCAGGACCAGCAAATTACCGAATTCCTCGGGGCGTATCTGGATATGCCAAATCAGTTGGCTAGTAAAACCTTGCGAGTGATTCTTTCGGAACCAGAATTTCGTCAAACAGCTTATCCAATTCACGCGGTGAAAAAATCACCGCAGGCAGTTTTGTACCTTGCGACTGATTTGCTTCATTGCCAAGATTTTTATAATGAAGAAGTCTTGAAAGTGATCAATCAAGCCAAAAAGCAAGCTCGTGCTAAGGACGTTGAATTTGTTGGCTATGGTTTGGTTTCCTCCATGGTGGCATTGCAATACCGGCAGGCCGTGAAAGGGGCAAAAGCAATTGTTGCCAATCCCGACCAGCTTGTTTTGCCAGCAGGGATCGACCGGTATTCAACTGATTTATCGGACTTTTTGTCCTCACTACCAGAACAAATTGAAAGATTGCTGGATGCCAATGACAGTTTATTGGTTCACTACTCTTTGGCGAAAAGTGCTAGTCCCATCCAGGTTATCCGCTCTCAGACAGAACTTCTGCAGCAATTAGCTTATCCTGAATGGCCAGAAAGTCGGCAGGAAAAGCTGAAACGGATTCGAGCAGCCCGTGAGGAAGAAAAGCAACGTAAAAAAGATGAGCAGACGCAAAAAAAGCAAATTCGGGGCGGTGAGGTCAACCGTGATTCGTCAATGAACAAAAAGCAAGACAGTAATTCAGATGGCCAGCAGCACCCAGAGAAAGTTGCTGGTGAAAAAAGTCTGTTCGTCACTGCTACCAATCAAGACGTCGCACCTGATCAACCTTTGCCACCATTAGGACCAGTTTTAGTGCCGAGTGATTTACCCCCATTGACGCAAGATCGGCAAGAATCTGTACTATCTCAGTTAGGGGTTGCGGTGAATCAAAATCAGGTAGTTGACAAATTGTCAGAGTCACCAGATGCTTTGCCATTAATTGATTCGGCTCAGGGAAAAACAACCCAGGCTGTTGAGGGGACCACTGCAACACCAGAACCAGATAAAAATTACTTAGAAGAATCTGTAGAATTAGATTCAACGAGCGCAAAAGAACCTTTGGAGTCAGAGCAAACGAATACGCAAGAACGAGATGCTAGTGCTGAAGGTCACCGCCAGAAACAGCTTCGGGGCTTTTTCACTAGAAATCGAACTTAATCCTATAATGATAACCATGAGCATGTTGTGAACGCTGAAAAGGCCCCGAAAATTTGAAATTTCGGGGCCTTTTTGTTAACAAATCATTGATTAGTGGTTAGCAATGGTAAAACGTTGGTTAGGATGTTTTGGATCGTGGTATTCGGCCACTAAGGCGTTGGCCAGGGTAGCACTTGTCACCACTGATTTTCCTTCATCATTGGTCAAAAGATCATCTTGTCCCATTAATGGCTTAGGATCGGCTGGGCCAGCAATGAAGTCCATCGATGGTGAAATTCCAAACCAAGAAACGTTTTCAACACTTCTCAAAAAATCGAGTTCGAGAACCTGGTTGGCTGGTACGCTCACCCATTCTTCTGATCCTGGAATTTTCTTTAAATCGTCAAGCAAGAGGTGACGGTCATCTCCGGTATGGAGTGAAGCGGCACCAAGAATAAAGGCCAGGCGTGGCTTTTTTTGTTCACGGACGAGGTGAACGAGGTGGGCAGCAAGGTCAATTTGCAAGAAAGCCTTGGTTGGAGCTGAAAAAGAATCGACGACAACGTCAAAAGCTGCCAAATCATCTTGTGTTAATTCAAAGGCATCCTGTTGCAATGTCTTAATGGTTGGAAATTCCTTTTTCAAATCAGCAAGTTTGTCGGCTGACCGACCGTTGGCAGTGACTTCATCGCCGGCAGCCAATGCTGCCTTAACTGTTGCGGAACCTGCCATTCCTGTTGCGCCAATAATTAATACTTTCATGAAAACTCCTTTCGATGCTAAGCGTATGATGGTTAGTTGAATTTAAGAGGTAGTGTCTCTTATTGTATTTTTAAAAGATACGATAAAGAAATTATACCATACTATCTAAATTGATTATAGCTCTGATAGTTGGTTTCGCCAATGAATCTTGCGAGTTTTGAAGAAAGCAAAAAGAGCTGACCGGTAGTTGGTCAACTCTTTTGGATGATGCGGATTTACTTTTAGAAATAAGCCTTCACGAAGAGGTCAATAGCTAGCAAGACTGCTAAAATACTAACAATGATTTTTAATATCTTATCTGGAATAACGCGGACGATTTTTGGACCGATATAGCCACCGATGAAGAGGCCAATCCCCATTGGTAGTGCCAGTCCCCAGTAAATGTGGGAAGAAAAGGCGTAGATCAGGGTTGCAATCAAGTTTGATGCACCAAGGGAAACGTTCTTGACCGCATTGTAGGATGAGAAGTTCATCGTGGTCGTGGCAGAAAGGATGGCTAAAAGCATCACGCCACCGGCCGCACCGAAGTAACCACAATACATTCCAACCAACAGAATGGCGACAGAAATCACTGTTTTATAGACTGGTGAATGGGCATCGTTTTCCATTGATTCATCACGAGTCAAGTTGAGCGGGTTTGACTTCGATTTATTGATTTGTGAAAAAAGGAGTAAACCGGCAAGCAAGACAAAGAAGGGAACAATCTTAGAAAAATAGGAAGCGGGCTGTGATAGGAGTAGCCAAGCACCAAAGATTGATCCTAAAATAGTTAATGGAAAAATTTTAATCAATTCTTTTTTATGGCTGGTTAATTCTTTTTTGGAAGAAAACATGGAACCAAAACCAGTCATCACGAGTGCGGCGGTGTTGGTAACATCAGCAAAAACTGGTGGAATCCCAACTGCTAAAAGCGCGGGGTAGGAAACAAGAGAGGCCAGCCCTGCAGTAGTACTGACAATTCCGGCTAAAATGCCCATCGGCAGCAGGAAAAGAAAGGCTTGTAAATAATGGTCTGTTATCATAAAAAAGAAGGACTCCTTTGAAATGTTTTTATTTTTTTTGCAAAATAACAAAAATCGGTCCTTGGATAAAAATGTTAGAAAAATTAACAAGAACAACAGTTATGAGTATAGAATTTTCCCGACAGAAAAGCAATTCTGGTGGGAAACTGTTTTGCTTTTTAAATAAAATTTACACTTTTGTGTTTTTTCACCTTTTTTTTCGGTTGAATTTCAGTGTAAGGAGAAAGAGTAAAACTCAAATATGTAGTAGTAAGCGCTGGTAGTGGTCATGAATTTGTGGGAACTATTGAGCAGCTAGAATAAGAAAAAATAAAAAACACCTCAAGTCAATTAAGATTTGAGGTGTTTTTTATTTGTTTTGTACATTTTTTGTACACTTGAAGCTAGAAATGCTTGTTTTAAAGCATTGTTCTATGCCGATGACAGGAATCGAACCTGCACGGTGAAATCACCATACCGACCTGAACGGTACGCGTCTGCCAGTTCCGCCACATCGGCAACAAACAAGTAAAAGTATACCTTGGATAAGTCCTAATTACAAGTCTTGACTTTAATTAAAATTTTCTTAAAATGGATACTAATCGAGGAGAAGTAGGCCCGCAGGTAATGGGACTTACCAACGATTGATGGACTACAATCAGCCGCTGGCGTCTGAACTTTTAAGTTTACTGTGTGTCTTTCAGTTCTTTTATTTTGACCGTATTGGGCACGGGGCGCTAGAGGCTGCCCTGTGTTTTTTTGTTGGTGCAGAAGGAGGAAAAACGTTGAGTAGTTATAACTTTTCGGCTGGGCCAGGGGTCCTGCCGAGTTCGGTGATTAAGCAGATTCGAGAAGATTTGGAGAAGGAAGAAAACTCGCATTACAGTATCTTAGAGATTTCTCATCGTAGCTCCCAGTTTGATGGGATTATTCATCATGCAGAAGAACGCCTGCGTCAATTGATGGACATCCCAGACGATTACGCTGTGCTCTTTATTCAAGGTGGGGGGGCTCTACAGTTTGAGATGCTCCCTCTCAACCTGGCCAATCAGAAGAACAAAATTGCGGTTTTAGATTCCGGTAACTTTGCCAATAAGGCAGCCAAGGCCGCGCAAGAAGTTGGCAAAGAAGCCACCATTGTCGCTAGCTCAAAGCCAGACCACTACCGCTCTTTGCCAAAGTTACCAGCTGATTTTGCTGCTGCTGACTATGACTATCTCCACATCACCACCAACAATACTATTGAAGGTAGCACTTACCATCAAGAAAACTTGCCCAAAACTCCTGGACACTTGGTGGCAGATATGTCTTCTAATATTCTAGCTGAGCCTTACGATGTGTCTGATTTTTCAGCCATTTTTGCCGGAGCCCAAAAGAACCTGGGGCCTGCCGGTGTCACGCTCGCCATCGTTAAAAAAGATTGGCTTGCTGAGCAAAAAATTGAAGGTGTTGGTCCAATGATGCGTTACCAGTCATACATCGACAAGGACTCGATGTACAACACTCCGCCCGTCTTTAGTATTTACGCCCTCAGCCTTGTTTTGGATTGGGTTTTTGAACAGGGAGGTGTCAAGCAACTTTATTTAAACAATCAAAAGAAGGCCAAGCGCCTTTATGATTATTTAGATCAGTCTGATTTTTATCAAGTCCCTGTTTGTGGTCAGCAACGCTCCTTAACAAACGTTGTCTTTACAACGGGAGACAATGATTTAGATCGAAAAATCAGCTGGCAAGCTGATCAAGAGGGCCTGCACAACCTTGCCGGTCACCGTTCGGTTGGTGGTTTTCGGGCATCCTTGTATAATGCCCAGCCGATGACAGCAGTCGAGGCATTGATTACATTTTTGCAGAAAGCGGAGAGGGAACACAAATCATGAACATTAAAACGTATAACGCGATTAGTCATACCGGTTTGGACTATTTGAAGGATCATGGTTATGAGATTAACGGTGACCAGGACCCCGATGGTCTTTTGTTGCGCTCCCAAGACTTACACAAGGAGCAAATTCCAAACTCAGTTAAGGCCGTTGTTCGTGCCGGAGCCGGTTTTAATAATATTCCGGTGACTGATTTATCCAAACGGGGCATTCCAGTCTTTAATACTCCCGGTGGCAATGCCAACGCTGTCAAGGAATTAACAGTGGCCGCGTTGATTATGGCAGCCCGACCAATCGTGGGGGCGATTAATTTTTCTAACCAAGTTCGTGGGGGCGATGTTTCACTGCGCACGGAAGCCAACAAGGGTGGTTACCGTGGTACGGAACTGTATGAAAAGACGCTTGGCGTCATTGGCCTTGGGAATGTTGGATCGAAAGTTGCTAATATCGCCTTGGCTTTTGGCATGAAGGTCATTGGTTATGATCCAGGACTAAATGCTAATACTGCTTGGCGTGTTGATCGGCATATTACGCATGCCAAAAGTGTCGATGAGGTCCTGCAGCAGTCTGATTTTGTCACGGTGCATATCCCTTATACGAAAGAAAACCACCACTTTATTGATGCCACTAAATTGGCAGAAATGAAGACAAATGCGGCTTTGATTAACTTCTCCCGGGGTGGCATTGTCGACGATGAGGCAGCGGTGAAGGCTTTGAATGCTGATAAGTTGCGGATGTTTATTACTGATTTTAGTAGTGATGTCTTGTTTGATCATGACAAGGTAATCATTACGCCACACATTGGTGGATCAACGGTTGAAGCAGAAGATACTTCTGCCTTGATGGCAGCCAAACAATTAGACAACTATTTGACCAGTGGCAATATTGTGAATTCAGTCAACTACCCAGATATTAACGAACCCTTTACAACTAAGTATCGGTTGGGCGTTTTGCACAATAACGTGCCAAATATGATTGGACAAATTACAAAGGTCGTCGGGGAGCTTGACTTAAACATCGAAGAATTATCAAACCGCGCAGTTGGTGACTATGCCTATACCCTTTTGGCGCTAAATCAGTTACCATTAGGACAAGAGGACAATATTGTCGATAACCTAGCAGCCATTGAAAACGTTTTGAACGTTGAATTGTATCAAAACAAGGATTGAAGGGGAGAAATAAAAAATGACAGAAGCACTCCAACAAGCAGCCATTGAGAAATTGATTGCCCGTGGCGTTACGTTGCAGGACGTTTTTGAAGGAACAGAGACTTTTTTGATTGAGAAGTTTCATGATGAAGTTGATGGGGATGCCCTCGATAAGGCGATTAACCGGGTGTTGCACAAGGATGAAGTCGCCGACATCATTTTGACAGCCATTTTTTTGGATGAACAAGCAGTTTTGATGCCTGATTCAGAACCATTGAAGGCCCGATTGCAGCGTGATGCTAATGGTCACAATGTCGATGAAATTTTGGCAATCGGCATTACCCAACAATTCTCAGCCGCAGCCACGGTGCATTATGGACGTTTGGACGATGAAAAGCCTGGCTTGATCGGTGAAATTAACGATCGGACCGATACCGTCAACGTTTACTTGGACGATATCTTAGCAGCCTTGATTTCATCTGCTGCGATGACTTACCTTGAGGTTCTTGGTGGAAACGATTACTAATCGAATTTTCTCTGGTTAATCAATGCGATTTTTGTTACAATAAATTGTATTTTAATTTTTTAAGGAGAAGACACAATGTCAGGACATAGTAAATGGCATAACATTCAAGGTCGTAAAAACGCCCAAGATGCTAAGCGTGGAAAAATTTTCCAAAAGCTTGCGCACGACTTATATGTTGCAGCAAAGGCTGGCGGTGCCGATCCCGAAATGAACGCTTCATTGCGTTTGGTTGTTGACAAGGCTAAGGCAGCGAACATGCCGAAGGATAACATCCAACGAGCTTTGGACAAAGCTTCAGGTGCCGGTGGTGCCAAGTTCGAAGAAGTAACTTATGAAGGTTATGGAACAGCTGGAGTGGCCGTTTTGGTTGAAGCTTCAACTGATAACATTAACCGAACAGTTTCTTCTGTACGGAATTCATTCAAGCACTTCGGTGGATCACTGGGGACTTCTGGCTCAGTTGCCTTCCAATTCGACCGCAAGGGTTACTTGGTGATTGACCGTTCAGAGAACCCTGATTTGGATGAGGACACTATTTTGGAAGCGGCGTTGGAAGCAGGCGCTGAAGATGTACAAACTTCTGATGAAGCATTTGAGATTTACACAGAGCCAAGCGATTTCCAGACTGTCGAAGCTGCATTGACAGAAGCTGGTTATCAATTCGCTGATGCTGAAGTTTCAATGATTGCGCAAAACCCAATGGCGATTTCTGATGAAGATCGTGAAAAGTTGGATAGTTTAGTCGATGAACTGGAAGAAAACGAAGATGTTTTGGCTGTTTATACAACTGCTGAAGACTAATTTTGACTTTCAAGGCTAATTAAAAAAAGCAAGCCCGATTGGGCTTGCCTTTTTTGCTGCTTGCTAATAGAGGAGTGAAGCGCTCGTTAATTTTTAATCTGTGCTATTCGTTTGAACGCTTTTAATTATTTATTTTTGTACCTGGGCTAATGCAGCCTGGACCAAGGCTAATAATTTCTTGCGATCTTGGTCACTCGGATAGAGGTTGATCCGGGTTAATTCACCGGCACGCTTGGCACCGGTCTTTTGAAATTGTTCATCAAAGGCGTCAAGTGCTAGGCAATAGAGATCACCGTAAAAGGTGTCACCAGAACCTGCTAAGGCATAGGTAAAATCAGTTAAGGCCACGTCAGCGAGGTCATCAAAATAGTCGAGGCCTTCATCGGGGAGTGATCCCTCGTCGTATGTGTAAGGGACAACAAAACCGAGATCAAAGTTTTGTAATTCTTCGGGTTCGGTTTGAGAGATTTCGCTTTTCTTAACAAAAACTCCTTGGTTTTCAAGTTCTTCAACTAAAATATCGGCAACGGCTTCGTTGTTGCCAGTGATTGTGGCAAAAACGACTTGGGCTGTGAGATTTGCTGCAGGCATTGTCTGCCTCCTTTGGCTATGAGATTTAGTACTATTATACAAAATTTACTGTGGCTCTGTTTGCACAAAAGAAGAGCTAAGCTGATTTGAAAGACTGGTAATTTTAAAATTCTTATCTTATAATAGTCACAAATACAAGGAGGATGTTTGATATGGCATTGAATAAAGACCAAGTTGCAGCCTTGCAAAACGTTTATGATAATGGCATTTTGGACCATGATGACAAAGCCCGCCAGGCACTGGCCCAGGTTTTGGCTGATGCGAAATAATTGATATTTTTTTTTGGTCGTGTTATATTTAATCATAGAAATTGCTGATGAGGATAACTTAGGTTAGCAAGTCCTGATAGAGAGCTTACGGTTGGTGGAAGTAAGCAGGACCCTAATTTTTTGACTACCTCTGAATGGTTAGCGAGTAGGAATTGAAAGTTAACCCGGTTGACACCGTTAGCTGTCTCAAAGACCCAGATATTGGTTTTATCTGGAAATTGGGTGGTACCACGGTGACACGTCCCTTTGTGCAAACGCACAAAGGGTTTTTTTATGTTTCATTTTCCAAATCAGCAATTTGAAAAAAGAAAGAAGGCAATCATAATGGCAGAAATTACATTAAATTTCCCTGATGGCGCTAAGAAGTCTTACGAAGCTGGCATCAAGCCCATTGATGTTGCAAGTTCCATTGCAAAGTCATTGGCAAAAAAGTCTGTTTCAGCAAAGCTGAATGGACACTATGTTGGGATGAATGATCCTCTGACCGCGGGTGGTGATTTTCAATTAATCACTACCGCCGACGAGGAATCATTGGACATCCTGCGTCACTCGACCGCGCACTTGCTTGCTCAAGCAATGCGTCGCTTGCCAAAGTTTGCTCATGCACACTTCGGAGTTGGACCATTTATCGAAAATGGTTTCTATTACGATACTGATAACGGTGCTGGAAACCAAGTTTCTGTGGAAGATTTTCCAGAAATCGAAGCGATGATGAAGAAGATTGTTAAAGAAGATTTGCCAATCTTGTCACATGAAATTACTCGTGCTGAAGCCTTGGAAACTTTCAAGGACGACCCATATAAGGTGGAATTGATTAATGATTTGCCTGAAGACGAGCCGATTTCGGTGGCCGTTCAAGGTGAACATATTGAATTAGACCGTGGTGGTTTGGTGCCATCAACTGGTTGGATTAAGCACTTTAAGTTGGTTTCTGTTGCCGGTTCATACTGGCGTGGTCAATCAGATAACGCCGTTTTGCAACGTGTTTATGGAACGGCCTTCTGGAATGCCGAAGATTTGGAAGCCGATTTGCAACGTCGTGCTGAAGCCAAGGAACGTGATCACCGTAATATTGGGCGTGACTTAGATTTGTTCTTTACGAGTCAAAAGGTTGGCTCAGGGTTACCAGTTTGGTTGCCAAATGGTGCAACTATCCGCCGCCAAGTGGAGCGTTATATCGTCGACAAGGAATTGGCCAACGATTACTTGCATGTTTACACACCAGTTTTGTCAAACTTGAACTTGTATAAGACTTCGGGTCACTGGGATCACTACCGTGAAGACATGTTCCCACCAATGGACATGGGGGATGGCGAGTACTTGGAATTGCGTCCAATGAATTGTCCTTCTCACATTTCAGTTTACCAGCACAAGCCACGCTCTTACCGCGACTTGCCATTGCGTATTGCTGAATTGGGTATGATGCACCGTTATGAAAAGTCTGGAGCCTTGACTGGTTTGTCACGTGTTCGTGAAATGACTTTGAACGATGGGCACACTTTCGTGGCACCAGACCAATTGGAAGAAGAATTCAAGTCAATTTTGAAGATGACAATGGCTGTCTACGAAGACTTTAATATCACGGATTACCGTTTCCGTTTGTCATACCGTGATCCTGAAAACACTGCCAAGTACTTTGATGACGATGAAATGTGGGAAAAGTCACAGGCGCAGTTGAAGCGGGCCATGGACGACATGGGCTTGGATTATTTCGAAGCTCCAGGTGAAGCGGCCTTTTACGGTCCTAAGTTGGACATTCAAACCAAGACGGCCTTGGGTGGTGAAGAAACATTGTCAACCATCCAGTTGGACTTCTTGTTGCCAGAACGCTTTGATTTGACTTATGTTGGTGAGGATGGTCAAGACAATCATCGGCCAGTGATGCTCCATCGTGGTATTGTTGGAACGATGGAACGCTTTACGGCCTACTTGATTGAAATCTATAAGGGTGCTTTCCCAACTTGGCTAGCACCTTTGCAAGTGCAAATTATTCCTGTTAACAACGGTGCTCATGGTGCCTATGCCAACCAGATTAAGCAAGGGCTGCAGGAAGCCGGCTTGCGTGCCAACGTTGAAACGAAGGAAGCTAAGATGGGCTATTTGATTCGTGAAGCGCAAACCAAAAAGGTCCCATATACGTTGGTCTTGGGTGATGATGAACAAGATAACCAAACGGTTACGGTTCGTCGCTATGGTCAACAAGCAACAGAGAAGATGTCGGCTGACGCCTTTAAAGACTTAGTCTTAAAAGATGTTGCCAACTACTCTCGAGTAGAAGAGTAATGTAGTCACCAACAATCAAGCCACTCGCTAGTGAATTGATTTGTTGTTTGTAAGAGTGTTTTTAAACGCGAAATTAAAGGATTAAAAGAGATAAATCATGTCTTCAGAAAATAACGGAGCTCTTGAGGGAGATAAAGGGCTCAGTAACCGTCATGTTCAGCTGATTGCCATCGGTGGAACGATTGGAACCGGACTTTTCATGGGTGCCGGGGATTCGATTCACTTTGCTGGACCAGCAATTTTGCTAACATATGCCGTTATTGGCCTATTAATGTTTGTTGTGATGCGTGCGATTGGGGAAATGCTGTATGCTGACCCAACCCAGCATACGTTTATTGCCTTCATGTCTAAGTACTTGGGCAAGAAAACTGGAACTTTTGCTTCCTGGTCTTATTGGTTGACCGTTGCCTTCATGGGAATGGCCGAATTAACAGCGATTGGAAAGTACGTGCAATTTTGGTTTCCATCATGGCCAGCTTGGTTAATCCAAATTGTGATTCTCGTGATTTTAACTTCAGTTAATTTGATTGCGGTAGCATTGTATGGTGAAGCTGAATTCTGGTTTGCGATGATTAAGATTGTGGCTATTTTGTCACTGATTGCTACTGGAATTATCATGCTGTTGACCGGCTTTAAGACGAGCCAAGGACCAGTTTCGGTTAACAACTTGGTTAGTAACTTCTCACTGATGCCAAATGGTGTCGGTAACTTTATTAATAGTTTCCAGATGGTTATGTTTGCTTTCGTTGGAATGGAATTTATCGGAATGACAGCAGCCGAAACAAAGGATGCTCGTAAGGTTTTGCCAAAGGCAATTAACCAAATTCCTTTCCGAATTTTGTTTTTCTACTTAGGCGCCTTGGCAACCATCATGGTTATCTATCCATGGCAACAAATTCCAGCTAACCAAAGTCCCTTTGTGGTCGTCTTTAAGTTAGCTGGGGTTAACTGGGCTGCAGCTTTAGTTAACTTTGTTGTTTTGACATCTGCTGCTTCTGCTTTGAACTCTGTGATTTTCTCAGCTTCACGAAACTTCTATTCATTGGCTGTTGAATCAAAGAACAAGGCCTTGAAGCCGTTTACCAAGATGTCAAAGCACAAGTTGCCTGCTAATGCTGTTTTGATTACAGCAGCTTTGGTGGCTTGTTCTGCCATTATTGCCGTTTTACCACAAATTTCGGATGCCTTTACTTTCGTTACCTCTGCCTCAACAGATCTGTTTATCATGATTTATGTGTTGACGCTGGTAACTTACTGGCAGTACCGTAAGTCAAACGACTACTTGAAGGACGGTTTCTTGATGATTGCGCCAAAGTTCTTTGTGCCAATTGCCATTATCGGCTTTGTCCTGATTTACCTGACGTTGTTCTTTAACCAAAGTGCGATGGTACCCGCAATTGGCGCTACTATCTGGTTAATTGTCTTTACGACTGTCCAGGCCTTTAAAAAGGCTTAACGTGTTTTGATGAAAAAACGAGACTAATTTTATCTTTGGATTCTGAAAATAAATCAGAAGAAGCTTAGATTTGATTGGTATGGTTGCTGAGTCCAAAAAACAGTATCCTAGTAAGAAAGTAGAACCTGTCAACAACCACCACCCAATAGGCTTATGCTTGTTGAATGTCACTGGCTAGTACAGCGTGATGCTGAGCCTTACAAAACGGAGAAAAGAATGAGTAGCATAATTGATTTTACCTTGCACATTGATGTCCACCTGGCAAACTTGGTTTCCCACTTTGGTATCTGGACCTATTTGATTTTATTTGTGATTGTTTTGATTGAAACTGGGGCAGTGGTTTTGCCATTTCTACCAGGTGATTCACTGTTGTTTGCTGCTGGTGCCATTTCAATGACACCAGCTGGCCAAGAAGCCGGTTTGAATCATTGGGTTTTTATGGTGGTTTTCTTTATTGCCTCTGTTGTCGGTGATTCAATGAATTATTGGATTCTACGAACTGGCGGGCGCGAGTTGTTAAATCACCGGCCGTTTTCAATTATGATTAAGCCTAAATATATTGAAGAAGCTGAGCAATTCTTTGCGAAGCGAGGCGCGATGGCCATCATCTTAGGCCGCTATATTCCAATCGTGCGAACATTCGTCCCTTCTGTGGCTGGTTTATCAAAGTACAACTTTCGTAAGTTTCTTGAATTTACTATGATTGCTGCGCTTTCATGGACTTTCATTGCAACCGGTGCTGGTGCTTTGTTTGGTAACATTCCCTTCGTCCGCGAACATTTCTCATTGATTATTATGGGCATTGTTTTAGTGACGTTGTTACCTTCAGTTATTGGTGTATTACGATCATTGATGAAAAAGAAAAAGCAACAGTAAAAAATTAGTTCTTAGGCAGGTTCGACGTTCGTCGACCTGCTTTTTCTTTGGTCAAAACTTGTTATAATAAAACCATGAATAATTTTCGAATTTTACAACAATTAAGTCAACAAAGTATCGAACAAGTTGGGACAGCGACTGGTCTGCAAATGAGTGATTTACAAGCCTTCGCCGATGGACAAAAGGAATTAGCAGTCGCTGATTTGGAGCGGCTCTGTCTTTACTTTTCGCATTGTTTGGATCAGTTGGGGAACGCCAATCAGGCTAACTTGTCAAAACATCCGATTCATATTCGGTTGACAACCGATTACCTGTTAAATCTAGGAATTAGCCTTTCGGACTGGATTTCACTACGTTGGGCTTTGGAGGTTAATTGGGCCGGCGATCAGTTAGCCGTTGGCTTCTTCACTGCGGACCAGACCTTGGTCAAAGTTGTGGCAAATTCAGCTGATTTTACCAAGGCCTTTGCTGGTTACCTAATTTTAGCCCTTGAGGGTGAATTTACCCCCTATATTGATGAAATCCATGACAATGTTCATTATGATTGGCGGATTTTACGATATCGGTCGCAGGCTGATTTTCAAGATATTACGAATGAACTTGCTAATACGCCACTAAAGGAGATTGAAGCATGACCATTAATTTGATTTTAGCAACTGACGCCTATAAGTTGACTCATCATTTACAGTACCCACAAAACATCGATAAGTTGTATTCTTATGGGGAAGCTCGAATTGGTGGCAAATACCCAACTGTATCCTGGTTTGGACTCTCGATGATTCTTCATGACTACTTTCAAACGCCGGTGACGGATGAGATGATTGACGAGGCGGAGCGGGTTTCAGAAGAAACCTTTGGAACCAAGAAATACTTTAACCGCGAAGTTTGGGAAAGGGTCCGTGATTTGGGTTATTTCCCGGTTAAAATTAAGGCTCTGCCAGAAGGGATGGAAGTTCCTGCAGGAAACGCCTTGTTCACGTTGGAGTCAACTCGTGATTGGTTTGCCACTTCACTAAATGCTTTGGAATCACTGTTGATGCATGTTTGGTATCCAACCACGATTGCGACCAATTCGATGTATATCAAAAAGCGTTTGTTACCACTGGTTGAGAAGACGGGAACCGTGACCTCGCTTCCCTTGATGGTGAACGACTTTGGTTTTCGTGGCGCAACAGGCGTGGAGGCTGGCGCTCAAGGAGGTGCTGCTCACTTATTGCACTTCCGTGGCTCAGATAACCTCTTGGCTTCAAACTACTTTGAGCATGTGTATGGTGTTGCGGGTCGGGCCTTATCAATTTGGGCAACGGAGCATTCGGTGGCAACTGCTTATGGTCCTGGTGAAGGAGAGTTCAACTATGTCAATGCTCAATTGGATCGTACGCCAGACGACGCATTGGTTTCAATTGTGATTGATTCCTACGATACCTTTAATTTTGTTCGGAACGTCATTGGGTCTGAACAATTGGTGGAACGGATTAAGAACCGAGCTGGGCGGGTGGTTTTGCGTCCTGATTCGGGCGACCCCGAAACAATCGACTTAGCTGTTTTGGAGCTTTTGGCCGAAATTTTTGGTACGGAAGCCAACGATAAAGGTTATAAAGTTTTGAAGCACAATGTTGGTTTGATTCAGGGAGATGGGATGAAGGCCGAGACCATTATTGCATTGTACGAGGCGCTGATTAAACATGGTTGGTCCACGGATAATTTGGTGGTTGGTTCTGGTGGCGGTTTGCTCCAAGAGGGCTTTACTCGTGATACCGAACGCTTTGCCATTAAGGCAGCCTATGCGCATACGACCGATGGTCAGAATTTAGTTATTCAAAAGCAGCCAAAGACTGATCCGTCAAAGGCCTCGAAGGCTGGTTTGCAAAAGGTTGTGGCCGATGAAAAGGGCCGAATCCACACGGTTAGTCTCGATACACCAGGACAAGATTTACTGCAAACAGTTTATGAGGATGGCCGACTAACAATGGAAGATGGTCAAACGATTGTTAACCGTGCTGCTGGTGCTGATTTAATGTAAATTCGTTTGAATGGATCAGATCAGTGAGACTAAATTAGTGAAATTGAGTGTTGCTAGTGCAATAAATGTGGTACAGTTAAGTCACGAACAACAAAGGAGGAACCTGATGGTCGAATTTGTGTGGCAGACATTTTTACCAGTTACTGATCAGACTTTACAGGCCTCTTTTTTCTCAAAAACAGTTTTCCGTTTTAATGGAAAGCTGTTTTTTTTATTTGATTTAGGAGGATACGATGGCAGCAGTTAGTAAAATTAGCATGGATTTCATCACCCGATTAAATTTGCAAAATCCCAACGACGTAAAGCCGGTTAATGGTGTCGATACCAGCACAACCTACTCACTTTATTCGGGTGACAAGCGGTACTTTTTGAAGGTTCAACCTAATCAAGACCGACATTATTTTGACCACGAAGTGACTTCTTTGAAAGCTTTGAGTGAGTGGGTCAAAGTGCCAAAGGTAATCAAGCAGGGAGAAAACCAAGGAAGTGCTTACTTGTTAATGAATTGGATTGAAGCCGGTTCGAACAATCAGTCGGCCCTAGGAGAGGCTTTGGCTAAGCTTCATCACGTGAAAGGGAAAGCCTTTGGTTTTGAAGTTAATGCGGATCATGATTATTTTCCAAAGAATAACGCTTGGTCAAGCTCTTGGGGGGGATTTTTTGTGCATCAACGCCTAGAACCTTTAATGGCTCTAGCACAGAAGAAAGCCTTATGGTTAAGTCAACGCGGTGATCACTTTGAAAATCTTAAAAAAACGATTTTGGCAGATGACCATGTTTGCCAGGTAGAACCATCATTGTTACATGGTGATTTGTGGGCTGGGAATTTTATGTTTGATACCAATGACCAGCCAGTATTCATTGATCCAAACTCTTTTTACGGTGATCGTGAATACGATTTGGCCGTTTCGAAAGTCTTTCCGGGTTTTAATGAAGACTTTTATAGTGCTTATGAAGCCGTTTATCCGCTCGAGGATGGTTATCAAGAGCGGTTCAAGTGGTATGAATTTTATTATGTTTTACTTCATTTTGTCCGTTTTGGTGACATCTATGCACCACGATTAAACCGGTTATTGATCACTTTCTAAGTGGAACAACATGAGACCGTATTGTTGACATCTTTTCGGGCAGTCTGTATAATTTCTGGGACGTCCAAAGTGAGGAGAAAATCAGTTATGTCAACAATGAAAACGAAGCGTTTTGTGGCGACAACAGTTTTTGTGGCCATCGTACTATTACAAAGTTTCGTGCCATTCTTAGGCTCCTTACCTTTAGGAGCTTTCATTATTGGTGCTTCGGTCACGATTGTACCGATGACCGCCGTTTTAGCGGGTCTAGTACTTGGCCCACGTTCGGGGCTAGTGGTTGGTCTCTTTTGGGGGATGACGTCTTGGATTCGCAATTTAATGCACCCTGGAACCATTGGTTCACTAATTTTTTCCAATCCAGTGACGGCTTTAGTACCAAGATTAATAGTTGGTCTTTTGTCCGGTTACTTAGCTTTCTTAGTGATGAAAAAGGCCCGGTCGCCATGGTGGGGATTCTTCCTCCTTGGCGCTTTTGGATCTTTTTTGAACACCGCCTTAGTAATTGCGAGTACGACAGTGGCCTTTAAGCTCTTTCCTGTTAGTGGTATGGGCATTCCACATGCTCACCTGTTTACCTGGTTAGTTGGTATTCTGGGATTTAACGCTGGTTTTGAAATGATCGCCAACGGCCTGTTAGTACTCTTGATTGGTCGAGTTCTTGTGGCCAAGTTACCAAACTTGCGCCCTGAATAATTTTGATTTTTCTGCAGCCAGAGCAGTGGCTGCTTTTTTCATAAGCAAATGACCAGGTATGTCAAGCAAAAAGGAAACAAAAAAGCATTTGCTAATATGGCTTACCGGGTCAATGGTTATCCTATACTTTGCAAATACTTTGATTGGCTTTATCAATAAGATTATATATCTTAGATAGTCAAGAGCCCGCAAGGGCTTTTCCTGTACACTTATCTTAACATGGTTATGAAAAGAAATACAAAGACTTGGTTAACATTATTCGTACTGGCTTTGATAACTTTAGTAATGAAAATAATAATGGTGGTGATGTAAATGGCAGATAAAAAAATGGGTCGTCCTGCAGTTTATGAGAGTTCAACGACTGCACAAAATGAAGCTAATAAGCGCTGGGCTGAAAAGAACAAAGAACACAAAAAGTATCTATCATATAGAACCTATTCACGATCGTTCATTCGCAAGTTAGCAACAGAAGACGACCTCAATGAGTTAGAACAACTTATTCAGGAAAGGCGAACAAAATAAATCGCCATTTAGTGGTTATGATATAATTTAGTTATTGAATAACAAAAACTGTCCGAGAGATAGCCGAGCATTTTGCTTGGCTATTTTTTTATAATAATCTTGTGGGCACTGTTGTGTCGGCTTCCATATGACAATAAAAAACACCCTAGTCTCGCGATTGAGATTGGGGTGTTTTTTAATTGACAGTTCGTATTGTCGTGCGAAAGTCGTGCAGATGACTTATAAACGTTGATATATTAACGGTATCTATGCGCCTACCCAGACTCGAACTGGGAGCAAAGACTTAGGAGGTCCCCGTTTTATCCTGTTAAACTATAAGCGCGAACTCTATTATTATACAAAAAAAGAGGGGGCCTTTCAATTTAAATCAGACCGGAAAAAAGTTCGGTTGTTGATTTTTAAAAAGATTAAAGTGAATGCCTAGTTTTTGCTATAATGGATATGAGTTAAATTCACATTTATTTGGAAAGCGAGTTACAATCATGGGACAAGTCGTTGAAGTAAACCATCCATTGATCCAACACAAGTTGACAATCATTCGCGATGAGAAGGTCGGAACAAAGGACTTTCGAGCATTAGTCGATGAATTGGCGATGTTGTTGACCTATGAGGCCAGTCGCGACTTGCCACTGGAAAAAGTTCAGGTAAAAACACCAATTCAAGAAACAACTAAGAAACAATTAGCTGGTAAGAAATTAGCCGTTGTGCCAATTTTACGTGCTGGTTTGGGTATGGTTGATGGGATTTTGCAATTGATTCCGGCTGCTAAGGTTGGTCATATTGGGATGTACCGCGATGAAAAAACATTGGAACCGGTAGAATACTTCATTAAGCTGCCAGAAGACATTGACCAACGTGAAGTTTTGTTGGTCGATCCAATGTTAGCAACTGGTGGATCAGCTAAGGATGCGATTTCTGCTTTGAAAAAGCGCGGCGCTGAACAGATTAAGTTGATTACCCTTGTTTCATCACCAGAAGGAATTCAAGCAGTTACTTCTGCCCACCCTGATGTTGATGTCTACACGGCTTCGATTGATGAAGGCCTAAATGAGGATGGCTACATTGTTCCCGGTCTTGGGGATGCAGGGGACCGTCTCTTCGGTACGCACTAAAAATTGAATTAAATGATGTGGAAACGAAAGCATAAACATGATGAAGACGCTGCCCTTGTCCGACCGTCTTCCCGATTAGCCCTTTTTCAGCAACAAGTTAGAACTGATTTTACAGCGCCAAAAAAGATGGCAGCCATTGGTGCCATCTTGGTGCTAATATTATCGCTCTTTCTAACGGTTGTTGCATTAGAAAATAACGTTCAAATACAATCTATTGGGCCAAAGCAGACAGCTTTACCGATGACGCTTCAGGTTGCTGCCAGAAATGCCATTGTGGTTGACGCACAAACGGGACAAGTTCTTGGTGAAAAGGGAGCTGACAAAAAAATTGGTATTGCCTCCCAAAGTAAGATGTTAACCGCTTATGGTATTTTGCAAGGAATAAAACAGAAGCGCTTTACCTGGGACAGTCTGGTGACGATCACTCAGCAGTCCGATTGGTCACAAAAGGATACCGCAACTTTCGCCCACCTAGAAATCTCTGTAGGTCAAAAGTTAGCTGTCAAGGAGCTTTTTGCAGCAATGTTTACTTCCAGTGCGAATGATGCGGCCTTGGCCTTGGCTGATTTTGCCAAAGAACAAAACCAGACACAGCAGCAGGCCCTTGAGGGCTGGGCAAAGGATTTGAAGTTAACTGGATCAAAGTGGTACAATGCCGCAGGTCAAGTTAACAAGGACGCCTTTGACTATCAAGTTCAAGATGCCAATCCGGATGCAGAGAACACCGCTTCCGTGAAACAGCTGGCTATCTTAGCCTATCAAGTGATTCGAGCAGATCCGAAGATTCGCTCTTACTATGAGAAACGGGGCTTGGTTTACCATCCATCGGCCAATGAAACCAAGATTAAGCTGACGGAGGGGGCCAAGTTTGATCAAGAAATCAAGTCAAAACTGACGAATTCTAAAAATCTGACTTTTGAGGGGCTGAAGACTGGTTCGACGCCGGCATCAGGTGGTGCGCTAACTGGGTTGATTAAAGATCAAAGTGGTCATGAATTTATCACCGTGGTTTCTGGCGCTGGTCGCTATACGGACCAGGTACAACGCTACCAAAATACGATTGATGTGGTCAACCAAGCCCTCGATCACTACACGCCTGTTACCTATCAAAAGGGGCAAGCGGTAACAAAAAATCAGTTCAAAAATAAAAATTTGGCTGGTGGTCATCAAAGCCTAGTTATCGGACAAAACAGGACCTTTTGGTTAACCAAAAATCAGACTGCATTGGGCTACCAAAGACCAAGTCGTCTGCAATCGACTGTTACCAAGAAACAGGCGACAGTCCTGACTGTTCAGCCAACTCTGAAGGCCGAGTTCTTACCAGAGGTAAGTGCAAAGGAGCAGACGCTTCAATTGGTCAATCAACAAACATATCATCTTGGACACTGGTGGCAAAAGATTTATCACTGGTTGAAGTTCTGGTAAGCATCAAAAAAAGGAGCCGTTTCGAGCTCCTTTTTTACTGCTTATTTTGCTTGGTTGATACCGGCACGTTCCTTTAACTTGGCCAATTGTTCATCCAAAGAATCAGCAGCAGCAGTTTCTACTTGCTCTGCTTTTTCCTTACCAGCTTCTGAAAGCTCACTGGCTTTTTGCTTGCCAAGGGAAACGAGTTCTTCTCCCTTTTGTTTGCCAGCTTCAGTGAATTCGTTGGCCTTCTTTTTCAAGTCAGCCATGCGATCGTCATCCTTCAATAAAAGATAAGCGAGGGCGGCATTACCAAAGAGGGAAGCGCCCAATAAAAAGTTCTTCATAACGGTATCTCCTTTATTTCTTATTCTTAGCTCCATTATCGACAAGTGCCCAGAGATTGTCAACCAATATTACAAAAAAATGTCAAAAGCGACAAGGACTCAAAAGGGTCCGGAAAATGATATAATGAAAATAGTTTAACATTGGAAAAAAGGGGTACCTGATGATTAGTTTGAAGTCACCGCGAGAAATTGCGGCCATGAAGAAATCCGGTGCAATTATTGCCGGAATGCACTTGATGTTGCGCGACTTTATTAAGCCGGGCGTTGATACCTGGGACATTGAATTAAAGTGTAAAGCTTACATTGAAGATCATGGTGGTGTGCCACTGCAAATTGGTTTTGAAGGCTTTAAGTATGCAACGACGATTTCGGTCAATAGCGAAGTCGCTCATGGTCTACCTCGTAAGGGCCTGAAATTAAAAGATGGTGACTTGGTCAAAGTTGATACGGTTGTTGGCTTAGATGGAGCTGTCTCCGACTCAGCATGGACATACGCTGTCGGCAATGTTTCACCCGAAGTTAAAAAGTTGATGGAAGTTGCAAAAAAATCACTGTATCTGGGTATTGACCAGGCAGTGATTGGTAATCGAATTGGTGATATTGGTTGGGCCATTCAGGACTACACTGAAAATCAGAATGGCTATGGTGATGTTCGCCAGTATATTGGTCACGGGGTTGGTCCAACGATGCATGAAGACCCACAGGTGCCTCATTATGGCAAACCAGGTCATGGCTTGCGCCTTAAGGAAGGAATGGTGATTACCATTGAACCAATGATCAACTTGGGTGGCTGGGAAGTCGAAACCGATGATACGCCAGAAGATGGTTGGACGGTGCGTACCTTGGATGGCTCATGGTCAGCTCAATACGAGCATACATTGGCGATTACCAAGGATGGTCCAAAGATTTTGACCAGTCAGGATGAAGTAGAGGATGCCAAGTATTTGTAGACAATTTGGTTAATCCGTGCAAATCACATGTAAAAGAAAGAGGCCCCAATGGACTTACCGCAAGCCTTTATTGATAAATACCAAGACCTGCTCGGGAGCGCCAGTGGGCCTTTTTTGCAGGCACTCCAAGAACCCGGTCAGAAGGGTTTTCGGATTAACCCCTTGAAGGCCCAGCAGATACCAAGAGATTTATCGCTGACCAAGAAGGTTCCATATGGTCAATGGGGGTACTTTGGTCAAGTGGCTGGCAAAGGGATTGATCATTTAACCGGCCTGGTTTATTCACAAGAGCCATCGGCTCAATTTGTTGGTGAAGTAGTCAACGCACAACCGGGTGAAAAAATTTTAGATTTGGCTGCCGCTCCTGGTGGCAAGTCAACGCATATTGCTAGCCAACTTAATGGCCAGGGATTATTATGGACAAATGAAATTTTTTTTGCTCGAGCCAAAATTTTGTCTGAAAATATTGAACGGTTTGGCGTGAAAAATGCCGTGGTTTCATCGATGGATGCCAGCGACCTTGCCAAGGCTTTACCAGCATACTTTGATAAGGTGCTTCTCGACGCCCCTTGCTCGGGTGAAGGGATGTTTCGTAAGGATCATGATGCCATCCAATACTGGTCGGCTGATTATCCGACGGAATGTGCCATTCGCTCGCATGAAATTTTGACAGCGGCGGTGAAACTGGTTCGGCCTGGTGGTGAGCTGATTTATTCAACTTGTACCTTCGCGCCAGAAGAGGACGAACAAACAATCGCTTGGTTGGCTGAACACTATCCAGAATTTATGATTGAGATGATTGACCGGCCGGCCGGATCTGGTATTCAGGCTGGGCGGCCACAATGGGCTGACGACAACCCTGATTTAGCAAAGACTGCCCGTTTATGGCCGCAAGATTTGCCTGGCGAGGGTCACTTTGTGGCTCGGATGAAGAAGGCTGAGCTGGCGGAGGATGAAAGCCCCGTTAAGCCGCCAAGGGTACAAAAACCAAGTAAGATGTCTCAAGCCGATGTGACGTTGATCGAACACTTCTTTCAAGAATCGTTGCCTGGCTTTGACCTAGATGAAAGTCGACTAAGGACGTTTGGTGATCGGGTATTCTTGCTGCCAGTTGACTGCCCTGATTTGAGTAAGACAAAGGTTTTGCGAGCTGGCTTGTGCCTAGGAACCCTAAAGAAGAATCGTTTTGAACCAGACCACGCCCTGGCTTTGGCAGTTGATCCGAGCCAGGCGGGTCAGCAGGTTTATGACCTCGATGCTCATAACGACTTGGCAACCTACATTCATGGTGATGTGATCAATACAAAAGAGAAGCTGCAAAAGGGTTTTGTGTTGATGACGGCCAATGGTAACGGACTAGGCTGGGCCAAGTTTGTTAATGGTCAGTTGAAAAACTTTTTTCCGAAGGGATTGCGTTACTGATTTTGTCGTGAAAGGGTAGTGATTCAGAGGAGCTAGTCTGGACTGGTGGCTCGCTCGACCTACTCAGACTCAAACTCAGTCAAGAAATTAGCTGAATAAATAAAAGTTATTAAAGGAGAAAACAATGGCTTTTGCAAAGTCTGTGACCATCCCCCACGATGGCACATATGAAATTAATCCGCAAATTAAAAAATTTGCCTTATTGGATCTTGGCTTTTTGACAAACAATGCTGGTGCATTTGTTTTAAAGCGGCCATTGCAGCCAGACCTTCCGGTCGATCAATCAATTAGACTGAAGGTGACCGTTAATCAAGATTTGACCGGCTTTAAGATGGTTGTGGTGTCAGCCGGTGCTGCCGCCCCAGTCGACATCTTTGCTCGCACAGATAAAGACGAAGTGGTGAAGATTTATCGCTACTACTTACAAGAATTAGAAGACCGGCAGGTATTAAAAAAGCAATCATGACAACTTTTTATTTCGTCCGTCACGGGCAAACTGAATGGAATTTGGAACGGCGCTTTCAAGGGGCACAGGGGGATTCTCCACTTTTGCCTGGTTCTTATGAGGATATGAAGAAGGTTGCCGGTTTCTTAAAAGACAAGCACATCGACCGGGTTTACGCTTCACCATTACCAAGAGCGAAGGTTACTGCCGAACGGATTCAGGCTGATTTGCCAAACGAGCCACGGCTTTCTTTGCATTCCAACATCGTTGAGGTTGGCTTGGGCGAATGGGAAGGCCAGGCCATGGCGGACGTGCAGAAAAACTATCCGGAAGCTTATGATGTTTATAAGAACCATTTGGAGAGTTTTGAAGGCCAGGGCTTTAACGGTGAGGGCTATACAAAGGCGGTTACTCGTTTTCAAAAGATGATGCAAGAGATTATCGCCAACCATCCAGAAGATGCCGTTTTAGTGGTTGCCCATGGGCTGATTTTAACTTTTGGGGTGACAAGCTTGCTGGGAATCCCTCGTGACCAAATTAGGTCTTTGGGTGGCCTGTCGAATACGTCGACGACAATTATTGAAACAAAGAACGGCCAAGATTTTGACTTGGTAAAATGGAATGAAACCAGTTATTTGCATAAAGACCAGGATGCCGGTACAACTATTTAAGTTGGGGAATCGGGCCAACATTTGGCAAATTAAAACTGGTTCCGCTCTGATTGGAGCGGATACATAAGATGGTGAAGGGGCAATGGTAAGGACAATGCGAGAGGACAATCAAATAACGGCTACCTTGCAAAATGTGATTTTTTCGGCCAGTGATTCCTACTTTAAGATTTTGTCTGTTACGGTTGACGAGACTGATTTAGAGGACTGGGACGAAGAAGAAATCATTGTTACCGGAACCTTCGCCTCGGTTAAACCCGGTTCGACCTATGCCTTTTATGGGCAACTAGTGACGCATCCAAAATATGGTCAACAGTTCCAAGCCGCTCGCTATGAAAATCAGATGCCAGCGGATGAGAAAGGACTTGTGGCCTTTTTTGCATCCGGTGATTTTCCGGGCGTGGGGAAGAAAACTGCGGAAAAAATCGTTGACCACTTGGGTCAGAATGCAATTGACTTAATTTTGGCCGATTCGAGTGTTTTAAAGGGCATCGTTAAGCCAAAAGTTGCCGCTGATTTGGCCGAAAAGATCCAGGAAAACCTGGGCTTGGAGAAACTATTTTTGCTTGGTCACCAAATTGGACTTTCCGCAGACGTAGCGGGGCGGCTCTTTGATCATTATGGAGAGGAAGCACAGGAAGTTCTGCAGAAGACCCCCTATCGTTTAGTATATGAATTTGATGGTTTGCCCTTTAAAAAAGTTGACGCGATTGCTAAACAGGCTGGTTTTGCTGACGATCATCCAGATAGGATTCAAGCCGGTGTCTACGCTGGAATTTTAAATGCCTGTTACTCGGCTGGCCACACCTATCTAACGGTTGACCAGGCGCTTTTTGCTGCCCAATCGACCTTGCAGAACAATGGCTCAGGCATGCAAGCGGCCATTGACCAGGCCTTGGGGGCTTTGGTGAGCCAAGAGCGGTTGGTCTATGAGGACGGTAACTACAGCCCAACGGATTTAAAAGGAGCGGAAGTCCTGGTCAGCTCAAAGGTCAACAGTCTATTAAAGGCTAAATCGGCCGTTCTGACGACTCCGGACTTGGTTGATACCACCTTTGTGGTCCCAGAAAACCTGAACTTAGATGCGGTCCAACGGGGGGCGGTTGAAGCAGCTTTGACAAACCAAGTCTTTGTTTTAACAGGCGGTCCGGGGACGGGTAAAACAACAGTTACGAAAACGCTGGTTGCGACCTGGGAAGCTTTGGTGCGCCACCAGGCAAAAGGCCAAGGGCGCGACAAAGACTGGGTTAAGCAAAATCGTGTCCGGCTGGCTTCGCCGACAGGTCGGGCGGCCAAGCGGATGACCGAAATTACGGGTTATGAGGCGACTACCATTCACCGCTTGCTCGGTATTACAGATGGCGATGACGCCGAATTTGATGCCAATAACCCGATTTCTGGTGGCCTTTTAATCATTGATGAGGCCTCCATGCTGGATATTTCCTTGGCAGAAAGCCTTTTTGCTGCTCTGCCAAAGGACATGCATCTCGTCTTAGTTGGGGATGCAGATCAATTGCCTTCCGTTGGTCCTGGTAACGTCTTGTATGATTTGATTCAAAGCCAGGCCGTACCACACATTGCCTTGGAACGAATTTACCGTCAGGGTAAGGGCTCCAGTATTTCAACTTTGGCCCAGTCGATTAATGCTGGGATTTTACCACCGGACTTTCAGGAAAATCAGTTGGACCGGTCAACTTTCTTAACAACAGCTGACCAAGTACCACGAGCTGTTAGCCAGGTATTGCAGGCGGCGGTTAAGAAGGGGTTTACGGCCAATCAGGTCCAAGTTTTGGCACCGATGTATAAGACGTCGGCCGGTGTCTTGGCTTTAAATCAAATTGCCCAGGACCTCTTTAACCCTGTTAAGCCTGGTCAAAAGACCTTACAACAGGGGGAGACTATCTTTCGCCTGGGCGACAAGGTTCTTCAGTTGGAAAATGATTCGGAACGAGACATTTATAATGGCGACATGGGCCAGGTAATTGCCATCCACTATAAGAAGGAACCTGGCGTAGCTGCTGATTCATTGGTCGTTGATTTTGCTGGTCAAGAGGTCTGGTATACCAGTAAGACTTTAAATCAGCTGACCCTCGCTTATGCCACAACGATTCATAAGGCGCAAGGAAATGAGTTCAAGTTGGTCATTTTGGTTTTAACCGGTCAATTTAAAATCATGCTGAATCAAAACTTAGTCTATACTGCCATTACCAGGGCCAAGGAGTCCTTGGTCATGGTGGGCGATTACAGTGCATACGATTACGCTGCCACTCACCCAGTACCGGTTCGGCAAACCTTCTTACAGGGGTTGCTGATCGACCGGCACAATGGTCACCAAGGTACCCAGGCCTTGCAGGCAGATCGCCATAACCAGCGAACAGTGAAGCGTCAGGGGGAAACGGTTGACCGTGTTGAACAAAGAGCACAATCTGGTAGCCAAGAGTCTCATTTAGATGAACGATTAACTTCTGGTGACGGTCAACCGGTTAGTTCTCATCATCAATCTCCTACTCGTGGTGGTCAGCCGGCCAAGCAAAGAGTTAAGGAAGTAGCAGTTAAGCGGGAATTCGCCTCGCAGGCTCAAGCAGTGACTGCTAGTCTTGTCGAAATGGACCAGCAATCACTAACTTCTTCCCCCCAGCAAAAATCAGCAGCTCAAGCGTCACTGGCTACCGACCAAGTTGTTGGCGAAAGTGAGTTGACAGCGGCAACTTTGACACAGGCCATGGCCAATCCAATGATTGGCATGGCCGATTTAAAGCCGGCTGATTTTATGCCCGAATTGCGATAAATTTTTGTATAATAGAAGCAGATTAAGTCTTCGACCAGATTGCTTTTGGCAGTGGTCACAGTCAATAACATAACAAACTTGAATTTTTTGGAGTATTTATGACCGCCAATCCGAAATACCGTCTCTTTGATTTGGGTACCAACCCAGCTTTAACTGAGGCGATTGCGAAACAATTGCACACGCCTATTGCACCTGTAGAGATTCAGACTTTTGCTGACAACGAGATTTATGAAAGAATCGTGGATTCTGTCCGCGGAATTGACGTTTACGTTGTCCAACCAATCAGTGAACCAGTCAATGATAATTTTATTAAGTTGATGATTTTTATCGATGCCGCAAAGCGAACGTCAGCCAAGTCAATCAACGTGATTATTCCTTATCTTGGCTACGCTCGCTCAGACCGCAAGACGCGGTCGCGAGAACCAATTGTTGCCCGCCTGATGGCCAATATGTTGGAAAGTCAAGGTGTTAAGCGCGTCATGACGATGGACCTCCATACCAGTCAGGTGCAGGGATTCTTCGACATTCCTGTTGACCATCTAATTGCTATGCCTGTCCAAGCCAAATTTTACGAGGATCAAGGCTTGGTTGGGCCGGATGTTGTCGTGGTTGCCTCTGGTTCGTCGACTTTGAAATTAGTTCAGCGATTGGCTGAAGTCTTGCACGCTCAATGGGCGATTGTCGATCAAGACCGGGATCCGCGGGTGAAGGCCGCGGTAACTGGAAACGTTGCTGGTAAGCATGCCATCATTTTGTCAGATATGATTGATACTGGTGAGGCAACGGTCAAGGCGGCCATTGCCGTTCAAAAAGCGGGCGCAAAGACAATTGATGCCTTGGCAACCCACGCGGTCTTATCAGGAGATGCTTCTCAGAAACTTCAGGAGTCAGTGATTGATCGGGTAATTGTCGCTGATACAGTACCAATTCCAGCTGAAAAGCAGTTTGATAAATTGACGGTCATTACAGTGGCTAAGCTCTTTGCTGAAGCAATTGGTCAAGTGATTGCCCACAAATCGATGGCCAAGGTCTTGTTGAGCCCAGATCAACGTGAGGATGCCGAATGATAAAAACTGATTTATTACAGTTTGCCTCGCCGGAATGGTCGGCGCTAGAAGAGGGTGGGGTATTGACCTCACAGTATGGTGCGTATTTGTTCGTGAAAACCCAAGATGAGGGGACGTTGACACTGACTTTTGCAAAGCATTATCCTAACCTGATTTGGACGGTGACGATTGACGGTGAAAAATCAGAAGACCTCTTGGTCGTTGCTGACCACGTTAGCGTTCATCTGCAGGCTGGTCACGACTACCAGTTCACTTTGGACCAGTGGGAGACGGGGCAGGTTGATTTTTGGCGGACGGGCCTGGTATTAACCAATCTCGTTTGGTCGGGTGACGAAGATCTTTTGACAGTTTTGCCAAAGGATGGTTCGGTCACAAGGCCTTATTTGACTTTTGTTGGTGATTCAATTGTTGCCGGTGAATCAATGTCCGGTTCCAATCATGACCACCACCAACCGGTGTTATCGTTTCCGGCTTTGGTGGCCGAGCACTTTGACCGTCCGTTAAACCGAATCGCCTATGGCGGAACAGGGTTGACCGCCCGAGCGCCATTCCAGGAACCAAAGGCCATTGATGCCCTCTGGCAAGTCGGTGAAGGCATTAGCCGCCGACGGGTGGCAACGGACCGAGTGATCGTGGCCTACGGATTAAACGATGCTAACTATGGCGCTAGTGACCAAGAATTCGCTTTTGGTTTGCGCGTCTATTTGTTAGAATTAGTAAAACGGTTCCATGGTGCTAATTTTTATTTATTAACCCCTTGGAATGGTGCCTTTGTGGACATCGTTTTGGCAGAAGTTGCTCGCTTTAGTAACTTTACCGTTGTTCGAGCGGACCAGTGGGGGATTCAGACACGACCCTATCACCCTGATGTGTTAGCTCATCAGAAAATTGCAGAACAGTTAGTAGCAGTATTGGAGGAATAGACATGGTTTACCAAGCAGCAGAAGATCGTTATGAAAAGTTGCCTTATCGTCGAGTCGCTGATTCTGGCTTGATTGTCCCCGCCGTTTCCTTTGGCCTGTGGCGTAACCTTGGCGATACCAAGCCACTGGAAAATTCTCGTAAAGTCATTTTAAAAGCCTTTGATGAAGGGATTTTCTCTTTTGATAATGCCTTTAATTACGGGCCCAACAACGGAACCGCTGAAGAAACTTTTGGCCAGGTCTACAAGCAAGATTTGAAGCCTTACCGAAATGAATTGGTGATTACAACGAAGGCTGGTTACCATATGTGGCCTGGACCAATGGGCGAATTTTCTGGTCGAAAGACGTTGATTAACGCCTTAGATACCTCACTGCAAAAGATGAACTTGGATTACGTAGACATTTTTTATGCTCATCGTTTTGATCCAAATACGAACTTGGAAGAAACTGCTCTGGCCTTAGATACCTTGGTTCGCCAGGGAAAGGCCCTGTATGTTGGGGTGTCCAACTATACCGCAGCACAAACGCAAGCCATTGCTGAAATCTTCAAGGAACTGAAGACACCCTTCATCGGAAACCAAGTTTCTTATAACATGTTAAATCAGGAGCAAAAGAACTCAGGCTTGCTGGACACCTTGGACCAGCACCATGCCGGACTCTTTGCATATGGGCCATTGGCAGAGGGCTTGCTAACCGATCGTTATCTAAACGGTGTGCCAGAGGACTTCCCAATCCACAAGACGAATGGTTTCTTGTTTGAAAATGGTCGCGATGCTTTGGCCGCTAAGTTGCGGGCGCTCAATGAATTAGCCCAAGGTCGCCAACAGACGCTGACCCAAATGTCATTGGCCTGGTTGCTCCAAGACAAGCGGGTTGCTTCCGTGGTGATTGGAACATCATCCGTTGATCATTTGATGGACAACCTTGAATTTACGAAAAACTTGGACTTTTCTGCTGATGAATTGGCACAAATTGACCAAATTATTAACCAGTAATTTTGTAAAATTGAAAGACCAATTTTTGGTCTTTTTTTAGTGTTCTTAAGCAGTTCAAAATAATTTTTTACTAGCCAGTCAAGACTTTTTCTTGTAAAATTGATAGGTATTTTGTTATCTAAAAAACTTGTGTTGTTTAGATAACCATGAATGGAGTTTAATATTAATGGAAAAGAAACTTAGTTGGAAACAAGCGCTACTCTTGTTTTCATTGATTTTTGGAATGTTCTTTGGATCCGGGAACCTGATTTTCCCGGTTCACTTGGGACAAGTTGCAGGTGCGCAATGGGGCCCGGCTACGGTTGGCTTTTTGCTGAGTGCGGTTTTCTTGCCGCTGTTAGCTTTGGTTGCTTTAGCCGTTACTCGGTCTGAATCCGTTTTTGATTTGATTCGACCATTAGGACACAGACCAGCCACAATTTTCTTGGTTGCCTTACAGCTTTGCCTGGGACCAATCATCGTGGCGCCGCGAACGGCAACGGTTGCTTATTCGTTTTCCTTTGCTAATTGGCTGCCAAAGGGTCAGCAACAAATTGGTCTGATTGTCTTTACCTTGATTTACTTTATCCTCGTTTATTGGTCATCAACTCAGTCAACGAAGCTATTGGATATTATTGGCCGTTACTTAAACCCAATTTTCTTGGTTATGTTAGCATTTATCTTTATTTTGGCCATTATCGCACCAATGGGTTCCACCCACCAAATGGTGACGACGGCCTACCAAGGCAATGCGATTGCACCGGCCTTTATTGAGGGTTACAACACGGTTGATGCGATGGCAGCGCTGATTTTTGGGGTGACGATTGTGCATTCTATTCAAAAATTAGGTTACAAAAAGCCTGGTGAAATCGCGAAGGTCATCATTAAGACTGGCACCTTATCGATGGTTGTTTTGGCTGTGGTTTATATTGGGTTGATATTGCTGGGAACCACTTCCTTAGCCCATATGCCGATTTCTAGTAACGGTGCCGTTGCTTTGACCAATGTGATACTGTATTATTTTGGTCGCTTTGGTCAAATCTTTATCGCTGTGATGGGAACTCTGGCTGTTTTTACCACTGCCATGGGTCTGACAGCATCCTTTGCACACGATTTAAACCGCGTTTGGCCGAAGGTCTCTTATAAGGGATGGTTGGCTTTTGCCTCACTCTTGGCCTTTATTGTCGCAACATTAGGTCTTGACAAGATTATTGTTTGGGCTGTGCCTATCTTGATGTTCCTCTACCCCATTGCGATTGTGCTGATTCTACTGAGCCTGCTGTCACCATGGCTTGGTCAAGGCCGCTTGCTTTACGGTTGGGCACTGGGCTTGACGTTGATTGCGGCTGTGTTTGACGGCTTGTCAAACGCACCTTTTGCTAAGGACCTCGGCGGACTAGTTTCCTATAATGTTGGGACAACGACTCATGTCGGTTGGTACCAGGCCCATATTTTTGGTGCTGGTGCCGGCTTTGGTTGGATTGGCTTTGCCTTCTTTGGTATTGTGCTTGGCCTGGTTTGTCAAAAGTTTTTTGAAACAAAAACAAAGTCATAAAAAAAGGAGTGAAAACGATTTCGTTTTCACTCCTTTTTTGTGCATTGGAATAATTGTCCAGTAAAAAAGACTATCACTGGGATAGACTTTGTCGTGCTTTATTCAGTTTCTTCGTTGATAATTCGGTATGCCAACGATTCTGACATCACTAAGTCAGTTAAAAAGCCACCACGAAGGGCACCAAGGGCTGCTTTTGATTTCGCCTTAGAACGGACCACACCAATTCGCTTTGGTGTTGCAAGGATAGAATTCATATCCAAACCAACGACTTTGTCGGAACCAACGTTTAAGATATTGCCATTGATGTCGTATGGACGACCGTAAATCATGCCCGCAACTTCGCCTAACTTAACGTTGGGGAAGAGACGGTTGATGTTTTGGTTCCAAATGGCGATGGATTCAAGCGAAGCAATTGTGCCCATGCCAGTCAAAACTGTATCCATTTGTTTGGCCAAGTCGATGGTCTGTTTGATTGAAACGGCCTCATACAGACCATCGCGAACAGCATCATCGGCTAAATAGAGTGGAGCAGGGAGCGTTAAGAATTCACCGGCAACCTTTTTGGCAGCCCGTTCGACGATGCGTACGGAACCGGCCGTGGAATTGTACTTCATGTTTTCCCCGACGAATTGGGTAAACTTAATCTGATCTAAGGGATTGGACGTGATGGCATCAATCAGTGAGTACATCGTGTCACCCCAAGTCATACCGACGATATGGGGACCATTTTCCAAGTGTTTGACCACTAGATTGGCTGCGTAGTTTGAAATCAGGTCTTCAGTGGCACTGGTCGTGGTGTCATCTTGAATGATGTAGCAATTTGTGTTTGGAAATTTTTCCTTAAAAACTTGCTCTAACTGTGAATTACGGTTAGCAGAGGTGGCAATTTCAATCTTCACAACACCGGTTTTCACGGCTTCTGTCAGGTACTTGTTAATGAGGTACCGGGAAACGTCGTACTTGGTCGAAATTTCACCAAAGGACAACTTGTTTAAATAGTAGTCTTCAGAAATTTGCGCCAGTAAATTTGGATCCGTTGCGGACATATTGTCATCCTTTTCCTTCTATTATTGATTTTCTTTAATTTAATCCGTGATTTTTGGCTTAAACAAGAAATCATTAAATTGATTCTACTACAAAATTCAAGATATTTACAATCAAAGTGTCAAATATTTTAAAAGTAAGATAAATTCAAAGATGGCAAAAAACTTAAAATATTGAAAAAAGATTAATTATACATTTTTTTTGTAAAAATATTAAATATTTTTCTTTACAATCGACAATGCACAATTTAAAATGAATTTAGGATTTAATTCAAGTCTTCAAAAACAGAGGAGGCCAATATGGTAGATATGAATGAAGTCTTTGCACTTCATGAGCACCACCAAGGAGCCCTGACGATTCAAGGGACCTTTTCCATTAAGAATGCGACTGATTTAGCCAAGGCTTACACGCCAGGGGTGGCAGCTTTAGCCAAACAAATTGAGCGTCATCCGGCGGACCAAAAGAAGTACACCATTTCGGGTAAATTAGTACCGGTCATTACCGATGGATCGGCCGTTTTGGGGCTGGGAAATATTGGCCCTGGGGCTGGGTTACCAATTGTTGAGGGGAAGGCACTGATTTATAAAGAGTTTGCTGGTGTTGATGCGATACCGCTAGCTTTGAACCAGGTGTCAACCGAAGAATTTGTGGCAACAATTAAGGCAATGGCACCATCCTTTGCAGGCATTCATTTGGAAGACATTGCTGCACCGCGTGTTTTTGAAATTGAGCAACAACTCCAAAAGGCTTTGGATATTCCTGTTTACCATGATGACCAGACTGGCACGGCCATTGTTGTGCTGGCGGCTTTGATTAACGCTGCTAAGGTCGTGGGCAAGCCCTTGACAGAATTGAAAATAGTGATCAATGGTGTCGGTGCTGCCGGGGTTGCGACTGCCAAACTCTTATTAGCTGCGGGAATAAAAAAGCAAACGCTCGTTGACATTCATGGCGTCATTCGAGCAGATAATTCAGTTTATAACCGTTTTCAACGCGATTTAGCAAAGCAAGTTGAGCAAGTCCAGGGGGAAAGTTTAGATGATGTTATCGACCAACAAGACGTCTTTATTGGTCTGTCAGATGAACATCTTTTGTCGACTAACCAAGTTCGCCGGATGGCCGACAAGGCCATTATTTTGGCGCTAGCCAATCCGGTACCTGAAATTTTACCAGAGGAAGCCAAGACGGGTGGTGCTGCTGTGGTTGCGACTGGGTCTTCTCAATGGGCTAACCAGGTGAACAATATTTTGGCCTTACCAGGTCTGTTTAAGGGCCTCTTGGCGACTGATTTAAAATCAGTTTCAATCGCACTGCAGCTCCATGTTGCGACTGCCTTGGCTAACTTGGTCGAACAGCCAAGGGCGGGAAAAATTGTGCCCGCTGTCTTTGATGCTGGTGTGGTTGCAGCAGTTGAAAAGGCGGTCTTGGCTTTTGCCAAACAGGAACATTAAAGTAGCAAGCTCAGGGAAAAAGGTGGGGCGCCAATCGTGGAAAATATTCAACAAATTTATTTGACTAATCCAGCGACGAAAAAAGCTTGGCAACAGTTTTTGACCAGTCAAGGCCTTGATAACTTTTTCAACCAAGAATTGGCTGGACTCGATCAAACCTTTGCAATCTATGATGGCCAAGAACAAATGGTTGGAACTGGCTCGATTGCTGGGCAAACGCTAAAATATTTGGCCGTTTCGACGGCTGGTGCCTCCAAGGGAGCTCGGTTTAATCGCTTGGTTTCAATGTTAGAAACGACTTTAGCGCAAGAAGGAATCTTTCATTTATTTGTTTTCACCAAAGTGGAATATGAACAAAGCTTTGTCCATGTTGGCTTTACGACTTTGGCGAAGACGAATACGGGTCTGATTTTAGAAAAGGGCTTACCCAATGTCGCTAGTTTTCGGGCAGCACTACCTAAAAAACCAGCATCAGCAATGCGGGTAGCAGCGGTTGTTTTGAATGCCAATCCGTTTACCAAGGGACACCGGTACTTGATCGAAAAAGCGGCGCAGCAGAATGACTTCGTGTATGTTTTTGTGGTTGAGGAAGACCAATCATTGTTCACGACTGAAGAACGATTGGGCTTAGTTCAAGAAGGGACGAGCGATTTAACTAATATTGTGGTGGCAACCGGTGGCCCCTACATGGTCTCCAGCCTATCTTTTCCGGCTTATTTTCTAAAAGACGATAGTCAGCGGGTTTTTTATCAAACTCGGCTCGATGCCGCTTTGTTTAAAGAACAAATTGCCAAACCACTGGCCATCACAAGCCGTTATGTTGGCACGGAACCGTTATCGCAAACAACGGGTCAATATAACCAGGCGTTAGAAGAAGTCTTGCCGCCCGAAGTTCAACTTGTGCTGGTGCCTAGAATGCTGGAACCGGCAGGTAGTCAGCAAGTCATTAGTGCCCGAACAGTAAGAAAGGCGATTGCAGCTGGACGGGTTCAGGAGGTAGTTGATATGTTACCAGCGTCGAGTGTCTCTTTTATCGAAAATCACCTTACCGACTTACAAGCAAGAATCAAGAAAGGACAAAAAATCGATGGAAATTAAGAAAACTGCCTTAGCAGGAACGCTCGAATCTTCGGATGTTCAAATCGTGGTCAGTCAAGGCACGAATGGCCTGGAATTTGACTTGGTTTCAGCTGTCGCCAAGCAATTTGGAGATCAAATTCAAGCAACAATTGAAGCGGTGTTTGCTGCCTATGATATTCAAAATGCTGTCATTAAGGTCGTTGACCAGGGGGCTTTAGATCCTGTTATTAAGGCGCGGGCGATTACTGTTTGTCAACGGGCTTTGAACCAAGTTGACCAGCCACAGTGGGAGGTGCTCTAATGGTTACAAGTGAACGTTTACGAAGAACCATGATGTTCGTTCCTGGTAATAATCCGGGATTAATCAAGGATGCCGGAATCTTTGGGGCGGACTCGATTATGTTTGATTTGGAGGACGCGGTTTCACTGCCTGAAAAAGATGCTGCCCGTTACCTAGTTTATGAGGCATTATCCCGTTTTGATTACGGTGATGCTGAACGAGTTGTCCGCATCAACGGTTTGGATACCCCCTTTTATCAAAACGACATTAAAGCGATGGTCAAGGCCGGCATTGACGTGATTCGTCTGCCAAAAACGGAATCGGCTGAGATGGTCCAAGAACTTGAAAACTTGGTAGCGGCGGCAGAACAGGAATTTGGCAAAGAAGTTGGCTCGACGAACTTGATGGCCGCAATTGAATCGGCCAAGGGGGTTGTCAATGCCAATGAAATTGCTGCTGCTTCTAATCGAATGATTGGGATTGCACTGTCTGCCGAAGATTATACGACTGATATGAAGACCCACCGCTATCCGGATGGCCAAGAATTATTGTACGCCCGCAATGTTATTTTGCATGCCGCTCGAGCAGCAGGGATTGCAGCTTTTGATACAGTCTTTACGAACTTAGATGATGAGGAAGGCTTTATCCGGGAAACCAAGCTGATTCATCAGCTTGGTTTTGATGGCAAATCAGTGATTAATCCGCGGCAGATTCCTTTAGTGAACCAAGTTTATCAACCAAGTCAAAAGGAAATTGCTAACGCACAAAATGTGATTATGGCCATTAAGGCTGCCCGACAAAAGGGATCAGGTGTGATCGCCATTAACGGTCAGATGGTTGACCGACCGGTTGCGTTACGAGCAAAACGAGTAATGGCGTTGGCGCAGGCAAACCACCTTGTTGATCAGGAGGGAAATAACATTGAAGAATAAAGTTCAGCGTGAAATTCCAGATGAAACTTTGAACCAATACCATGATGGTGGTTTTGAATCAGTTGACTTTGGTCATCCAACAATTCAAAGGGTGGCACCAAAGGTGCAAGCACAGACTGGCCCTAGTAAGGTTGTTGATTCAATTCACCAGGTTGTCCATGATACTGTTCATGATGGCATGACAATTTCTTTTCATCACCATTTTCGTGAAGGTGACTTTGTCTTTAACATGGTGATGCGCGAAATTATTGATGCCGGTTATCAAAATCTTTCGTTAGCCCCTTCATCATTGACGAATGTGATGAATGATATTGTGGTGGAAGCAATCGAGAAGGGTGTGGTCACCAATATTACTTCTTCTGGGATGCGGGGGACTTTGGGGAATGCCATTTCCCACGGCGCCCTTAAAAATCCTGTGATTTTCCGCTCACATGGAAACCGAGCACGGGCAATTGAGTCCGGTGACATTCAAATCGACGTTGCCTTTTTAGGTGTGCCGAATGCTGATGAAATGGGGAATGCCAATGGAATGGATGGGGAAACTGCCTTTGGTTCTTTGGGTTATGCCCTGATGGATGCCCGTTATGCCAATAAATTAGTTTTGATCACAGATGATTTAAAGCCTTATCCCAATACCCCGGCCTCCATTCAGCAAACGCAGGTTGATTATGTGGTCAAGGTGGACAAGGTTGGTGACCCCGATAAGATTGGTTCTGGGGCGACCCGCTTTACCAAGGACCCAAAGGAACTGCAAATTGCTAAAATGGTGAACGAAGTTATCACACACTCACCATATTTCCAAGATGGTTTTTCTTTTCAGACTGGTTCTGGTGGAGCGGCGCTGGCCGTGACCCGTTTTTTGCGTCAGTCAATGCTTGAAAAGCAAATTAAGGCATCCTTTGCTCTGGGTGGCATTACCAAGCCAACGGTTGACCTCTTGCAAGAGGGCCTAGTTGCTAAAGTTATGGACGTTCAAGACTTTGACAAGGGGGCTGCTTTCTCGATGCGAGAGAGCCCTAATCAGCAGGAAATCGATGCATCATGGTATGCTGACCCGGCTAACAAGGGCGCCATGGTTGATAGGTTGGATGTGGCTATCCTTTCAGCCTTGGAAATCGATACTGATTTTAACGTGAACGTGATGTCAGGCTCCGATGGCGTCATCCGCGGAGCAATCGGTGGCCATCAGGATGCGGCAACGGCTAAGTTGACGATTATCTCCGCTCCCTTGGTCCGCGGTCGGATTGCCACGGTCGTTCCAGCGGTCACTACGGTGATTACACCGGGTGATTCAATTGATGTTTTGGTGACTGAAATTGGCGTTGCGATTAATCCAAAACGTCAGGATTTAAAGGACGCTCTGGCAAAGGTGCCGGGTCTGCCAATCTATTCAATTGAAGAGCTGCAACAACGCGCGGAGAAATTGGTTGGTCGACCTAAGCCACTGGTCTTCAAAGACCGGGTGGTAGCCTTGGCTGAATATCGTGATGGCACTTTAATTGATGTTATTAAGGAAGTGCAAGATTAACAGTTAGATTCGAGGGCTGGGAAACCGGCCCTCTTTTCTATTGCAGTCGGTGCTTGTTGTTTTTGTTAGAATAGACAATAGAAATCAGTTTGGAAGGAAAGAAGATGCTGGAATTGTTTGCCGATGGTCAGGCAGTTACCTTAGACCAAGTTTTAACTAATCGCGAGTGGCGGTCAGCCGTACAGCAACAATTGGCGATTGATTTTCCTGACCAGGTTGTTTTGGCGGTGAAGCTAAATATCGCCGGCCCAATTAAAAATAGTCCAAAGATTCAGCAAGTTTTTATGGCTGGCTGGCAGGTCATTCAGCGGGCTTGCGCGGATGCTGCCATTAAAAAAGTTTATGTGGATGAACAGCGCATAACCGGTCCCGAGGCCTTTTTGGTTCTAGACGGCCAGATAAAAAAATGGAAGCAGAAGTTGGTGCACTTCGAGGACAACTTTGCTCTTGGCCGTTTGTTTGATTGTGATGTTATGACTGATTCGGCGGAAAGCTACCAATTTTCACGCCGAGACCTTGGTTTATCTCCTCGGCCTTGTCTGGTTTGTGATGACGATGCCAAGGTCTGCGCTAAAAAAGGGCGTCACTCGCTTGCTGCTGTTCAGGCTGCTAGCAATCAGTTGTATAGAAATTATTTTGTGACTGATTTAATCTTGCCAAAATGGTCGCAAGATTTTGTGGCGGATGCAGCGCTTGCTGCTTGTTTGCAAGAAGTTGTTTTAGCACCAAAGCCAGGTTTGGTTGACCCGCTTTCAGCCGGGGCCCATCACGACATGACGGTGATGACCTTTGTTGATTCAGCCGTAGCACTAAGGCCATACTTTGAGCGGGCTTTTCAATTGGGACAAGACTGTAGTCAGGCGGAGGCAATGGATTTGTTAAAGCTCCTGCGCCCAGCAGGTGTTGAAGCCGAACAGGCCATGTATCTGGCCACAAACGGGGTGAATACGCATAAGGGTGCGATTTTTACGTTGGGGATTCTCATTGCCGCTTATGGCTTGGCAATTCAAGGTAAAGAAGCAACGACCTTGCACAAGGTCTTACATTTTGTTCGAAAAATCAGCGCCAATATCTTAGAGAATGACCTGGTTAGCCCGAACCCCAGTGACTGGAAAGCAGAAACAGCTGGCTCCTACCAATACCGGACTTACCAGTTAACAGGAGTTCGGGGTGAGGTTGCTGCCGGCCTGAAAGCGTTAGCACAGGTTGGTCTGCCGACATTACGGGATCGGCCGGGCTCCATGACAAATCGTCTTTTGGATACGCTAATGGCACTGGCGGGAGCAATACAGGATTCGACGCTGATTAAACGTGCCAAGACGAAAGCAATTGTTCAACAAATGCAAGACTGGGTCGATGAATTTTTCACCCTGGGTGGTGCTGAGACAGCAGCCGGTCAAAAATACTTAACGACGTTGAATCAAACGATGATTGAACAAAATTTGAGCATTGGTGGGGCGGCAGATTACCTGATTTTAACTATTTTTATTGGTCGCTTATCGGGATTGTTGTCATCATAAGCAAAAGAAAAGGGGAATGTGGGAAAATGGCTTTTTTTACAACGAGTGATGGTGTTCAAATTAATTACACTGATCGAGCGGGGGTTGGTCCCGTTGCAGTTTTACTGTCGGGATTTTCAGGCATTCAAGCCGAATGGTCTTATCAAATTCCAGGATTAACAGCGCGTGGTTACCGGGTCGTGACCATGGACTGGCGGTCACACGGGCAATCGGAACGAACAACGAAAAACTTGCGTGTTTCTCGCCTAGCGGCTGATCTACAGGAACTCTTTGAATTATTAAAAATTGATCAAGTGACTTTGGTTGGCCACTCGATGGGTGGATCGGTTATTTGGGCCTATCTGTCGCTATTTGGACAAGAAAAGTTGAAACAGTTGGTTATTGTTGATGAAAGCCCCAAGCTGCTCAACGAAGGAAACTGGACGGCCGGCATCCGCAATCTGACTTGGTCGACTTTTGGAACAGTGTCTAAAACCTTTATTAAACAACACTTGACCGCTGTGCCGGTTGCGCCAGAATTTAAAGCTTTGTTGAAAGAAGATAAGCTGAAAAATCCTTTCGATTTTGATTTGGCCTATCCTTTGATGAAAAACCACTTGCTGGAAGATTGGCGCCAGGACCTAGCTGATTGTACGTTGAAAACACTTTTTGTTGCTGGTGGGTCTTCGCCTTTATGTAAAATCGGTTATTACCATGATTTCGAAAAGCTATTGAACCACCAGTCTTCTTTAAAAATTATCCAAAAAGCAGGTCATTTGCCTCATTTAGAAATTCCTGAAGAATTTAATCAAGTATTTTTTGAATTTATTGATTAAATTTATAAAATTATGATAAAATACCTCTAGATACGATAACAGATGCCATTGTTGCAGGAGAATGTAGATGAAGAAAGATAGACAACCGTTTGGTGCTATCAGCTTCTTTTCGAATTTCGAAGCCAAGCTGAAAATCGTTGGTTTAGGGGGAACAGCATTCTTTTTGATGACCCTTTTATTATTTGTGGTTCTTTGGAAGGATGTCTTACCCGATAATATGGGCGGGGCACTGTTCACTCTGGTTATTTTCGGTGGCGCCCTGTACTACCTTGGTAGTCATTTGCCAATTTTTAAGTCCTATTTGGGTGGTGGATCGGTTTTTGCCACTGTGGGCGCAGCTATTATCGCTGGCTTGGGTTTGGTACCGAATAGCGCGATTGGCACAGTGCACAACTTTATTTCGACCTCCAATTTTTTGGAATTTTATATTGTGTCGCTGATTATTTCGGCTATCTTAAAAATGGACCGACAACTATTATTAAAATCAGCGGTACGGTTTTTACCAGTTGCCTTCTTGGCAATGGTCGTTAATTTCTTCGTCGTTGGCCTGGTGGGGCAGTTGTTAGGGTTAGGATTCGTGCATACGTCACTCTATATTTCCTTCCCGGTCATGGCCGGTGGTGTGGGAGCTGGCATTGTGCCGCTATCGACCATTTATGGTTCTGCGCTGGGAATACCAGCCGGTCCCATCTTATCGCAGCTTTTCCCAGTCCTCGTGTTATCGAATTTGCTGGCCATTATCGGTGCCGGTCTCTTAGTTAAAAATACCGAGCAATCTACTTGGAATGGTCATGGCGATCTATTAAAGACGCCGGGTGAGATGCGATCTACCGAGACGCTGACCAATAAAATTGAATTTAACCGACTATTGGTGGGGATGATGGTGGCCATGGCTTTCTATTTAATTGGTTTGATGCTCCACCATTTGCTGCCCAGCGTCAACGCCTTTGCCTTTCTGATTTTGGTGGCAATTGCTGCTAAGGCTAGTAACTTGGTACCAACTTACTATGAACAGTCTGCAGTCCTCTTTGGTCAACTAATTGTGCAGACACTGACCAAGGCATTATTGGCTGGTGTTGGATTGGCCTTACTTGATTTGTCCGCCTTACTAAAGACGGTGACTTGGCAATTGGCAATCTGTGTGATTGTTTCAGTCGTAACGATTGCATTAGCAGGGGGCTACCTAGGTAAAATCTTTGGTCTCTACCCAGTTGAGTCGGCTGTAACTGCTGGTTTGGTTAACAATTCAATGGTCGGAACCGGTAATGTTGCAGTTCTTGCGGCCGCTAACCGGATGAATTTGATTGCGTTTGCACAGATGGGAAATCGAATTGGTGGTGCCATCGTTTTGGTCATTGCTGGGTTTTTTATTACGGTTTTTGCTTAATAATTTAAAATAAATCTAATCAAATCTTATGTTTGCATTTTTTGTGAAAAAAAACTTGCATTTTTTATTTAAATCTGAATTAAAGAGTGGTATTATTAAAAAGTTGCTTTGCTAAAGGAGATTATAATGTCTGAAGAATCACAGGCGTCGCAAGGCACCGGAATCTTTTCAAAAATCGAAAGCAAGTTTCAAGTAGCGGGTATTGGCGGTGCTGCCTTTATCCTGATGGCTATTTTGTTGGTGGCCGTCTTGAGCCTACGTTTGTTGCCAAATAACATTGCTGGCGCGATGTTTTCCTTAGTTATGCTTGGTGGTGTTTTCTTCTATGTTGGAAACAACCTACCAATCATGCGCTCATACCTTGGTGGAGGGTCAGCCTTCGCCGTTGTTGCCGGTTCGATCTTAGCCGGTACAGGGATTGTGCCTAAGGAAGCCGTAACAAGTATTCATACCTTTGTCTCTGATGTCAACTTCTTGGAGTTCTATATCGTGGCTTTGATTACCTCAGCCATTTTGAAGATGGACCGTAAGTTGTTGTTGAAATCAGCTGTGCGTTTCTTACCAGTAGCCTTTGGGGCAATGATTATTTCATTCTTTGTGGTTAGCTTTGTTGGGCAATTGCTCGGTCTTGGCTTTAATCACACAGCGTTGTACGTTGCCTTCCCAATGATGGCCGGTGGAATTGGAGCCGGTATTGTGCCACTGTCAAACATTTACGGGTCAGCCCTTCATGTTTCAGCCGGTACAATCTTGAACCAATTGTTCCCAGCCGTTGTTCTGGCAAACTTGATGGCCATTATCGGTTCGTCATTGTTGGTTAAGTTTACCGCCAAGTCAAAGATGAATGGTCAAGGTCAATTGTTGAAAACAGCAGGTGACATGGCCGCCGACAAGAAAAATGATACCCCAGCCCTCAACTACTCACAAATGTTAGTTGGAATGATGGTGGCGTTGTCATTTTACATGGTTGGTACTTTGTTACACGCTTTGGTACCAAGTATTAACGCTTTCGCATTTTTGATCTTAGCAGTTATTGTCGCCAAGGCTTTGAACTTAGTTCCTAAGTTTTACGAAGAATCAGCCGTGATGTTTGGAAATCTGATCGTTTCGACAACAACACAAGCTTTGTTGGCTGGTATCGGATTAGCTTTGGTGGATATGAACAAGTTGCTGGCCACTTTGTCATGGCAGTTGGTTGTTTGTGCTTTAGTTTCAGTAGTAACGATTGGAATTGCGGGTGGTCTTTTGGGTAAGCTCTTTGGCTTGTACCCAGTTGAATCAGCAGTTGCAGCCGGTATGATTAACAACTCAATGGGTGGAACCGGAAACGTTGCTGTGTTGTCAGCTTCTGACCGGATGGGCTTGATTGCCTTCGCCCAAATGGGTAACCGAATCGGTGGCGCTATCATCTTGATCTTAGGTGGCCTCTTGATTACGGTTTTGCATTAATTTGCAAAATTGCTTTGTTAACCGTCCTCACATTATGTGAAGATGGTTTTTTTGTTGTGATCAGACCGGAGTGAATGGTGAAAGAGGCCCTGCTGAGTCACGACCAATCAGCAGGGGGATGGTCGGAAGGTATGGTGCTAGCGACAACTGCTAGTAGTTTCTGGACACTTTTTTGTCCTCTTAATCAAAGGAGCAGTCTGGTTATTTTAGGCACTGGAGCGCTCAATGTTAAAAATCAAATTTTAAAAAAAGCCTGCCTAATGCTTTTCAAGCTGTTAAGCAAATTCAAATGGTCGATCAACAATATATCGTTCGGGGGTGAGCAGGACTGCTGGTACCGTTTTTTATTCCGGCTAGTGATCGATTAGTGAAACAAAAGCTTGTATTATATGGCCAACCACTTTAACACACAAAGACTGGTTAATTTATTTTGGCGAAAAATGTTGATAGCTATAACCCGATCATGCTCTCGTGTGGCTTGGCAAGTAAGAAAACTTTTGGCTGTCAACACTAATGGTACGAGAAAATCAATGCTGATTTAATCCAGTGAATCCTGTGTCACAGCTAGGAAGACCGGGGGCTAAACTGGTCTTTTTTTGAACAAAAAACTTTGACAAATACTCGAAATCTTCCTATAATAGTAGACAACATTGTATTGGGTAGAAGTGCGGACTGGCGTAGTTGCCAGTTTGAAGGAGGCTTATGGCAGAACGGATTCCACAAAGTGTAATCGATGAAGTTCGGTCGCAAACCAACATCGTCGATGTCATTCAAAATTATACCCAGTTAGTGAAGCGCGGTCGCGAATGGAACGGGTCTTGCCCATTTCACGAGGATCGGCGCCCTTCACTCTTTGTTGATGATAAAAAGCAGGTTTTTCATTGTTTCTCCTGTGGACGCTCGGGAACCGTTTTTTCTTTTTTAATGGAAAAAGATGGTTATAGCTATCCGGAAGCTGTCCTATCCTTGGCGAAGGATCTTAACTTATCTGGTTTAGATAAGTACCAGGGGCAGCCGTCGGCGCGACAAGAACAGTTTGCCGCGATTTTCGATTTATATCAAAACGCCGAGCGATTGTATACGCATATTCTGTTAAATACAACGGCGGGTGAACAGGCTTTGGCTTACCTGCATGATGACCGTCAGCTCGATGATGAGACGATCAAACGGTATGGGTTGGGTTTTGTCCCAGCGAACAATGTGTTATTGGCTTATGCCAAGGAACATAATTTGGCTGATAAGCTCCTCTTAGAAAGTCAATTATTTATTGATCAGGATGGTGAAATCAGCCGCGACCGCTTTAATAATCGAATTGTTTGGCCAATTAAGGATGTTAGAGGTCAGGTTCGGGGCTTTTCGGGCCGGTCACTCGATCCGAATAACCCAGCTAAGTATATGAACTCACCAGAGTCGCCCTTTTTTAATAAGGGAGACTTGCTGTATAATTTTGATCAAGCCAAACCGGCTATTCGATCTGGTCAACCGGCCATGATTTTTGAAGGATTTATGGATGTGATTTCGGCCGCTCTGGCAGGGGCAACTGGTGCCGTTGCCACAATGGGAACGGCGTTAACCGAGCACCATGTGACTGATTTAAGTAAAATCACGGATAAAATTCTCTTGGTCTATGATGGTGATGCGGCTGGCCAAAAGGCAGCTAAACGTTCGATACCGCTAATTCGTCAAGTTGCCCCTCAAGTTGAAATTGGGGTTGTTTCTTTACCGGATGGCCGTGACCCTGATGAGGTCCGGCGTGACCAGGGGTTAGAGGTCTTAAAGCAAGATCTTGGCCACAGTGTTTTGACACCGACTGAATTTTTGATTCAAGCAGCTAAAAATGGTAAAAACCTGGAAAATCAGTCTCAGTATCTCGATTTCTTAAAAGAGACATGGCCGATTTTGGCTGCAGCAAGTCCGGTTGAACAGGATTATTTTTTACGGCAGTTCAGTGAAGAATATGGGTCTGACCTTGCGGCACTCCGGCAAGAGTTCCAGGAGTTTATTGCTCATCGACCGGTACAGGCTGTTCAACAGGCGCCATCAAAGAAGCAATGGCCACAGCCTGAAACTGATCAGAATAGCTGGGCGGATGCTGCATGGCAACCGGATTATTCGGATGGCTTTGAATCGTTAGCTGCTCTTGGCACACCGACCAGCAAAACAGCTTCTGCTGATGATTTAGCTGGGCATTTAAATGCCGGGTTATCCCGGACGGAGCGGGCAGAGCAGGGGCTCTTAATGGCAATGATTAAGTCACCAGTGGCCATGAATGTGGTCAAGGGGGTGCCTGATTTTGCCTTTGTCCATCCAGAATATCAACTGTTAATGATGCTGTATGAAGCATATGTGAAACAGGGGCAGCAAAGTTTTGATTTAGCCAGCTTTTTAGACTTTGTTCAAAAGCCTGATTTAAACCAAAAAATGATGGCAATCGATCGAGAATTTGGTACACTAGAAGTTCAACGGGATTCGGTTAATGACTATCTTCGTGTGATTATGAAAGAGGCTCCTTATGAAAGCCAAGTTGAGGCGTTAAATAAGAAGATTGCCTTAGCTAAAAATCAGCACGATGAAATGGCTCTGATTCAACTAGGGACAGAGCTTATTAACCTAAGAAGAAAGTATTCCCAGCAATAGGAGATATAATGGCAAAAATTTCAAGTTCAAGTAAAATTTCCGAAATTAAAGCTTACCTTGATGAGCAGCATATTGCTTACCATGGTCGAGCTCGTAAAGCGGAACTGTTGGCCTTAGCTGAAGGTAAGACGCCTGAAGAGGCGGCTGAAATTGCCAAGCAACCTGTTAAAAAGCCAGCCAAGAAGTCTGGCCCAATTAAGTCGGCTGCCTATGACAAGGCTGTTCGTGAATTATTGAAGGAATACAAGCCGGCTAAGCAAATTCAATACCGTGAATTGTCTGAAAAAATTGCGGAACCTTTCCACCTGGATACTGAAAACATTGAACGTTTGATGGAAAAGGTTGAAGATGCTGGTATTGCCATTGTTGATGAAAAAGGTGAGCCCGCACCAGAAGTTCTGCAAGCCAAGCAAAACAAGCCATCGAAAGATGAACTAGATAACGCTGAAGATACTTCTGGCATTAAAATTAATGACCCTGTCCGGATGTATTTGAAGGAAATCGGTCGTGTTAACCTTTTGCAAGGTGATGAAGAAATTGAATTGTCTAAGCGAATTGAAGCTGGGGATGAAGAAGCCAAGCAGGAATTAGCGGAAGCTAACTTGCGTTTGGTTGTTTCCATCGCTAAGCGTTACGTTGGCCGTGGTATGCAATTCTTGGACTTGATTCAAGAAGGGAACATGGGCTTGATGAAGGCTGTAGACAAGTTTGATTACACTAAGGGCTTTAAGTTTTCAACTTATGCCACCTGGTGGATTCGTCAGGCCATTACACGTGCCATTGCCGACCAGGCCCGGACAATCCGAGTCCCTGTTCACATGGTTGAGACGATTAATAAGTTAATCCGAATTCAGCGCCAATTGCTGCAAGATTTGGGGCGTGAACCACTCCCTGAAGAAATTGGAGCTGAAATGGACTTGACGGCTGACAAGATTCGCGAAATCTTGAAGATTGCTCAAGAGCCTGTTTCATTGGAAACACCAATTGGTGAAGAGGATGACTCCCACTTGGGTGACTTCATTGAGGATAATGAAGCCGTTTCGCCAGCAGATTCTGCTGCTTATGAGATGCTTCGTGACCAATTGGAGTCTGTTTTGGATACGCTAACTGACCGTGAAGAAAACGTCTTGCGTTTGCGCTTCGGTTTGGAAGACGGACGGACACGGACTTTGGAAGAAGTCGGGCGAGTCTTCGGGGTTACCCGCGAACGTATCCGTCAGATTGAGGCCAAGGCGTTGCGTAAGTTGCGCCACCCATCGCGGTCAAAGCACTTAAAGGATTTTATGGACGAAAACTAGGACTTTATTTACCCATCAATCCGTTAGAATATTTTTGATAAGATTCGGTATTTTACCGAATTTTTTTCATGTCAAGCGCCAGCTAACCGGCTGGCAAATTGGCACTAATCAAACAATTAGCGGTTCATCAACCATCCCGCTTGAACAAAACTAGGAGTACAATATGAACGAATTTAACCAAAAATCAACTTCCAAAGCGTTAAGCCTCACACTAACTGCCGTTGTGGCTGCCCTTTATGCGGCAATCACAATGCTAGTCGCCCCCATCGGCTTTGGTCCTGTCCAATTACGTTTATCCGAAGGGCTGAACCATTTAGCAGCTTGGAATAAACGCTATGTTGTTGCCCTTGGCTTAGGGGTTTTGATTGCCAATCTGGTTTCACCTTTGGGCTGGATTGATTGGGTCTTTGGAACATTGGGGACAGTGATTATGACCGGGTTGACTTACTTGCTAACTCGTCAGGTACAAAAGCCATTGGTCAAAATTATTATCTCAACGATTGTTGTTTTGACGATTGGAATGGGGATTTTGGCGGCAGAATTTACGTTTGCCTTTGCCATTCAGGCACACGGGGCCTTCGCTCCGGATCACTCATCAGCTTCATTACTGACTAACTGGCTCTCTTACTATGTTTCATTAGTTCCGGGCGAGTTAGTTTCCTTGGTTGTTGGTGGAATTGTCATCTACGCCTTGTCAAAGGTCGTTAATTTAAAGAAATAATGATTGAACAAAATTATCACAATCAAAAAGTATTCCTAACCGGTGCCGCTTCTGGCATCGGTTTTTGCCAAATGAAGACCTATTTAGCTGCTGGTGCCGAAGTTGTGGCGGTCGATGTGCAAGAAATTGATTATGAGTCAGACCGGTTAACCAAAATTCAGGCGGATTTAGGCCAGAAAGAGGAACTGGACGCTTTGGTAAATCAGCTTTCAGCGCGGGTAGAAGCCTTTGATATCTTCTTGAATACGGCCGGCGTCTTGGATGGCTTTCAACCACTGCTAAATCAAGACCAAGCAACCATTGATCAAGTTCTTTCAATTAATCTGCAGCCGGCCATTGCTTTAACACAAGCTGTTTTACCAAAGATGATTCGTCAAGGGCATGGTATCTTGGTTTATATGGCATCCATTGCCGGTCTGCAGGCTGGTGGCGGCGGGGCTGCTTACACCATGGCAAAACATGCCCTGATTGGTTTAACGAAGCAGGTGGCCTTTGATTATGCCAAAGACGGCATCAGGGCGAATGCCATTGCTCCAGGTGCGATTAAAACTGCGATGAATGCAGCTGATTTTGCCGGTGAGGGAAAGATAGCACAAGAGGTCGCCAAACAGACGCCAGCACAGCGCTGGGCAGACCCTCAGGAAGTCGCTGATTTGACCCTATACCTAACCAGCCCACAAGCGAGTTATATGAATGGCACGGTTGTGACGCTCGATGGCGGTTGGACACTCGGTCATTAAATAATGGACTTTTTTAATAAAAAATCCTTTGAATTGATGTTGATGATATGACATCAGGATCAGAAACGAGTGAAGGTGTGACTGTCCTGTTCAAAGTGGGGGGTGTTGATGGTGGGCCAACTGTTGATGCACATTCTTGAAAAAGGAACAGCCAGGTATCCGTTACGGAAATTATCATGATACTATTCCCCTTGGAATGCTGATTTTAAAGTGATTATTACGGTAATTGATCGAATCCAAAACATTGGTAGTCAAAAAATTAGCCAGTTACCGTTTTACAGTTTTGTGAGGGAAATGATTATTGAAGCAGCCACTTCTTTGGTAATGATGATCATAGCTGAATTGGATTGAAAAGACTTCATCTGCGCAGAATGCAGTCAGAATTACTGACTTCGGTTTGAAACTGGAGGTGGTTTTGATTTACACTAAGGGTAGTTACAAAAGTAAAAAAAGAGGGGATTTGTTCAATGGAAAAGTCAATTTTGCAAGAAACAACGAAGCTCGCTAACGGTGTTGAAATGCCGGTTTTTGGTCTCGGTGTTTGGAATTCTTCTAATAAGGAGGCCGCCGATTCCGTCCAGGTAGCAATTAAAAATGGTTACCGGCTGATTGATACAGCTAAGCAGTACGGTAACCAAGCAGGTGTTGGTTATGGGATTCAACAGGCCTTGAAGGACAACCGTTTGAATCGTAAGGACTTGTTTATTACCACCAAGGTCTTTAACGGTGACCAAGGCTATGAAAGTACTTTGAAAGTCTTTGAAGAGCAATTGAAGCAATTGCGTTTAACTTACTTGGACCTATTGTTGATTCACTGGCCGGTTGATGGCAAGTATGTCGACACTTGGCACGCTGTTGAAAAGCTTTACCGTGAAGGCAAAGTTCGTGCCATTGGAATTTCAAACTTTAACGAAGAAAAAATTCAGGAATTGTTGGAAGCCGGTACCGTGATGCCACAAGTCAACCAAATGGAATTTAACCCATTGGTTCAAGAAGAATCACTCTTCACCTATATGAACGGAATCGGGATGGCAATGGAAGCCTGGGGACCATTGGGTGGTGGTGAAGCACTCGCAAACCCAGTTGTCGAAAAGATTGCGCAAGCCCATGCCCAATCAGTTGCTCAGGTGATTTTACGTTTTGACTACCAAATGGGGGCCATCACGATTCCAAAGTCTGCCCACGAAGAGCGGATTATTGCCAACAGTCAAATTGATGACTTTGCTTTGTCACCTGATGAAATGGCTGAAATTAAGGCATTGAACCAAGAAAAGCACAGTATCTGGTACCAAAACTTTGCTTGGCATAAGGGTAGTGAAGCAACTGGCGTAAAGGACGAAGTTTCTCACTGGGACGATGTTGAAGAATATCTGAATAAGCCCGTTCAATAAGCATAACGGCTGAAGGGGGTTCAATGGAAGTTTTAAAGTATCTGGAGGCCTTGCAATATGAATCAGCCGATACTGTGATGGGATCGATTATGAGTGCAGCTAATTTCCCAGCGTTGGCTGGAATTGAAGATGCCTGTGATGTGCAATATAGCACGACCAACCAGCATGATTTACAACAGATTGCTCGTTATCAACCAATGTTTTATAACGTGGCCGAACATCGCTTGGTTAATCAAGCAGATGTTTTGCGCTTGCTAGATTTGGTCACACAAAAGCAATAACTGAGTTGCTCTGCCATTATTGGTGGGGCTTTTTTGTTCGAATTGTACCAGTGATGGGCTATCTGGGTCCAGTGCAGGAATAAAATTAAAACTAACGAGAAAAACTACCAGGGTTATCTAAACGGTCCGTTTGAACAGTTTTCGCTATTCTCAAATTTTAGCCGATTTAGCAATTAAGATTAGTTAGGTAGCCTGTTCATAATAGATAATGAAATTAAAAAGAAGTTAGTCGAAAAATATTGCGGCTAACTTCTTTTTTACTTGAAAATAGGATGTTTGGCTTTGTTAAAGCTGGTCAGAGAAATTTTGTAGGTCTGCTCGATACAGCCGTGGAACTTGACTGAGATCAGCAACAGTCTTGGCGCCCAAGAGGGTCATTAGTTCTGGTAAGGCCTGTTGCCAGTTCGTGATTTCTTTTTGTAAGGCTGAGGGGCTCTCCGTCATTAAGACTTGCAGGAAGTGACCGGCAGATGAGGTTGTTTTTGCTCCTAAAATCAGGGCGGTGACAACATCGTTAATGGTCTGAATTCCACCTGTGGCAATTAACGGTGAATTAATCGCTGCCTTTTGCCCCGCCAAGAGTGATTCAACCGTGCTGAGCCCGAAGGGACTCAGATCTAAAGGGTTCTCATTTTGCCGGTCACGGCGTTGCTCGATTTGGGCAAAATTTGTTCCATTAGCACCACCGACGTTAATGGCCGCTGGTTTGAGGGCTGAGAGCTGTTTCAGGAGGTCTGGGCCCATGCCAAAACCAACTTCCTTGATGATGACGGGTACGGACGATTTAGCAATCACGGTAGCCAAATTATCGATCCAGTAAAAGCGTCGGTCACCTTCCGCCATGGCCAATTCTTGGCCTAAATTGACATGGAGCTCGATGGCATTGGCATCAATCATGTCTATCGCCGCTTGGACGTTTTGAATGGGGTGGTCAGCGCCGAGGTTGGCAATTAAAAAGCCTTCGGGATGATTTTGCCGAACAACCCGGTAGGATTCAACTTGACTGCTATCCTTTAAGGCCACGGATTGGGAACCGACTGCCATCGCTAAGCCCGTTTTTTGGGCAACGGTGGCTAAATCAGCATTAACCTTGGTACTAGCAGAAGATCCGCCAGTCATGGCCTCAATATAAAAGGGCCAGGTAAAGTCTGCGCCGAGGATCTGAGTGGTTGTTTGAACGTCAGCGACCGCGCTGTTTTTCAGGGGTCCTGGAACCCAACGGACAGCGTCAAAGCCAGGTCCGATTACTGGGTTTTCCTGGTCTCGCCAAAACTTGGTTGCAAGCGACAGGTGTTCGTTTTTACGGTTTGAATGAGTAGTGGCCATCTTAAAAATCTTTCACAGTAACACGGAATCTTGCCAGAGTGCTGGTAAGAGAAGGTGGAGGGTGGTTCCTTGGCTAGCTTGTTGAAAACCATGTCCTTGAGTTTCATTCTCAAAGATGACAAAGCCATTGTCGCCATAGCCGGCACCAGAGACCTTACCGGCGAGGCTCCTTTGTCCTAAGAGCGTTAAAAATTGACGAAGGGCAGGGGTCAGGTAGCCGGTTGGCAAGACCTTTTTCAAGAGGTCCTGATTGTTCTTGAGCCCTTGTAGCAAACCATGGTAATCGTGGTTTTCAATCGCGAGGGCTGCCTGAGTCACAGCTTCTTTTGATTGACGGGCAAAGTCAGTCTGCCAAAAGCCCTTGGCGAGCGCTTTTTTTGTTGAAGCGGGTTGGAAAGTGGCAACGATGCCAATTTGCCAATTTTGGGGCCAAGGAAGCGGCTTAATAGCGAGCTTCGACCAGTCGAGCTTGGAAAAATCAGCTAGGGTGAGGGTCTTTGCTTCCACTTGCTTCAGCCAGTCAGGAGCCTGATAGAAAATCACACCGGTAAAAGTAGCCGATGCTAAATCGCCAAGGGAACCTGAACCTTGAATAAAGTAGTGGGCGAAGGCTGCTTGGCGGAAAACTGCTTGTAGGCTGTCTTCTTGATTAAAGTAAGCGACCAAGCCCTTGAAGATTGCGACCGAAACGGCAGCAGATGAACCTAAACCAAGCTTATTGTGGTCAACCGCCATTTGCGAGGAAATGGTCAACGATAAACCAGGTTGCTTGGTGAGTTTAAGGTCTAGGTGCTCTTGGTAGAAAAGGACCAAAGCCGCCTTGACAAAGGACCAAGCCCCCAAAAATGAGCTATTTGTTTCCTTTGTCAGTTCAGCTAAGGCAGCCCAGGTCAAAACGAGTGGTTCTGGCAGGGCGTCCGATTGAACAACCAAGGAACCCGGCATGAGGCGGTCGGTTTCTGCGACATGAATGGTTAAACCACGGTCAATAGCAGCCAAAAGAGCCGGTTGACCGGGTTCGGTGACAGCATATTCGCCGGCTAAAAAAAGCTTGCCGGGAATTTTGACGGTGGTTGTTTTCATAGTGGACGTCCTCTAGTCTTCAAAGCTAATGCCCGGACCCGGTGTTGCGATTTGGAGGCGCAACTTGCGGAATTTTTCTTGAAGCTTGTCTTTGATGGTTTCAGCCTGATTTTGGTTGGTAATGATCTTAACGTTTGGTCCGGCATCAATTGTGGCATAGGCCAGGAAGCCTTCAGCCCGGAGTGCCTTAACGAAGTCCAAAACATCGAGAGTCATTTGGTTAAAGTAAGTGAAGCGCCGGTCAGTCGCCGTAATATTTAACTCATGCATGGCTAAGGCGTTTTCTTCGGCTAGTTCGCCAATTTTGTGCAAATCCTGATTGGCAATGGCTTCCTGCATGGCCGTAAATTGGACATGTGATTGTTCAACCCATTCTGAGTACTTGGGTGAAGTCATCGCCCGCAGCATGCCGTCAGAAGAAGAAACTTTTTTGACAGTTCCGGCGATTTCACAAACCACCAGGGCAATTGGTAAATCAGTTGCCGGTAATGCCTCGGCAAAAGAAGACTGGTTATCATGTCCTTCGTGCCAGACGGCAAAACCAGGGAAAAATGACCGGGTTGCTGAGCCAGACCCACGGCGCGCCAGGCGAGATAGGTCAGTTAAGGACAAATCCCAGTTTTGGTAACGAGCGACGGCGGCTGTCAAGGCTGCAAAGGATGAAGCCGAAGAGGCGAGACCTGCAGCTGTCGGAACAGTATTCTTGGAAACAACCGTGAGGGGACCAAAGTCCTCAATTTCCTCACGTAAAAAGTCGAGAAAGTTGTGGATCCGAGTTGGGTCCTGCATCATGTTGTTAATCAACAACGTATCTTCTTTACCGGCCGTAACCATGGTCTCAGTGTAAAATTCATCCAGGGTTAATGACAATGATGAGGTGGTTGGTAGGTTGAGTATCTTATCTTTTTTGCCCCAGTATTTGATGAGAGCAATATTGGTGTGCGCTTTGGCAGTAGTTGTTTTATCGGTCACAGTGCTTTCCTTGGTAAAATTTAAATTTATTAGTGGTTTATCAGTAGTTAAAAAACGGTCCGTGCTTATTTGTTTTGAAAAAACGCAGTTGAGCAAGGAGGGACCTTAATCTGATTTTTAATGGGCTGCTGACAGCGGTTGAATCCAAGTTTCCTTGGCACCAGCCCGCTTGAGAGCGGTCGCAATTTTTTGTGCATGGTCGTTATTTTTTGCCAGAGCAAACATGGCCCCACCAATGCCAGACCCGGTTAATTTGGCACCCAGTGCGTCTGCCGCTAGTGCGGCATTGACGAGGGTATCGAGCTTGGGGTGTGAAACTTGAAGGGTTTGTAGGTCCTTGTGGGCGTCGGTAAAGAGCTGGCCCAAAGTTTTGGGATCGTTATTGGCCAAAGCTTCTTTAACCAAGAAAGCTAGCTGTCCGAGATGGTTAATGGCTCCCCAGGTTGGTTCATAATTTTTCTTGAGCTGGTCCTTAACGATATTAACGGCTCGAACAGTTTGACCACGAACGCCAGTGTCTGCAAGGACAAGGGTTGCTTCCAAGTTTGTTTGGAAGGAATCGATTTGTTGCTGATGAAACCAGACGGGCTCAACGGCCGAGACTGTGGCCGCATCAATGCCGGAAGGTGAACCGTGGGAAATACTTTCAGCTAAATTCGTATAAAAATTCAGTTGGTCCTGGCTCAAGCCTTGCCCGGTCCAATCAAAGAAGGCCCGGGTAATGGCAGTTGCCAGGGCGGCTGAAGCACCAAAGCCCCGCTCTTGGGGGATGAGTGATTGCACCTCTAATAAGAAGGGCTGGTCAGGTTCGACGAGGTTGGCCAGTAAGGCAACTATTAACTGGCGTAAGCCTTCTAAATCAGCACCAAGGTTGGCAATGTCAAAGGCTTGGTCACCTAAAATAACCGTTTGACCGCTAGCAATCGCTTGCACACTGGCGGTCACTTCGAGATTTAACAGGGGGATGGCAACGGCCGGTTGTTGGTAAACAACGGCATGGTCGCCGATGAGAATGGCTTTGGCGTGTGAGTGGCCAAAGCCGGCATGATTTTTTTCCATATAAAAGACTCCAATTACTGCTAATATTGTACCGCACTGGGCTAAGTAGTGTAAAATAACTACTAGAGCAAAATGAAATTTAGGTCTAAAAAAGACAGTTTTGGGCCCAATTATGTCTTGGTCTCGAGATGAGAAAGGAGTCCTGATGAAAAAATCAGCCGCCTTTGTGATTGTCGATTTGGAAACCACTAACCCCTCCGTTGAAAAAGGAGGGCGGATTATTCAAATCGGGATGACCTTTGTAAAAAATAAAAAGATTGTCGAACACTTCGATTCATTCGTGAATCCAGGACAAACAATCGATAAAAAAATTCAACAATTAACCCATATCAGCCAAAAAGATGTGCGGGATGCACCCTTCTTTGAGGAACTTGCTCCCTCTTTGCGCGGGTTATTAAAGGATCAGGTTTTTGTTGCCCATAACGTGAACTTTGATTACCCTTATTTGAATGCCGAATTTGCCCGGGTTGGTTTGCCTGAACTGGACCTAATGGCAATCGATACTGTTCAACTAGCCCAAATTCTTTACCCAACGGCCCCAGGCTATCGCTTGTCTGATTTGACAAAGTACCTCGATTTGCCTCTTGTTCAGGCTCACCGAGCCAACGCTGATGCAGAGGCTACGGCGTATCTGATGCTCTCGCTTTGGCACAAGGCGCAGGGCCTACCTGACAAGACGAAGAAGGAACTTTTGAGTGTGGATTGGAACCTGTTGCGTCAAAGCCAGGATTTCTTGGCTATGGCCATGAAGGACCGGTCCTCGGCTCCGGAATTTTTAGCCGAACGCATAGAGAACTTGGGCCGCCAGTCCGGTCACCAAAAAGTTACCAACCGGAACAAACCGGCTGGCAACTTGCTTTATCCCAAGACGCTTTCTGATAAAGCTGCCGCTTTAGGGCCTAGTTTTGCGGTCGAAAAAGACCAGAGTCAGGTGATGGACCAGGTGCAGCACTTTTTGCAGCAGCGGAAACGAGCGGTTTGGCAGTTAACAACACCACCAGAAGTTCGGAAAACGTTGTCGTATCTATTGCCACTCTTTTATCAAAATCGCCAACAAGCGGCCTACCTACTGGCTCACGACATTACGCTCTTGAACCACCAGGAGACCATTTTAGCAGAATTGCAGGATCGGCTACCTGGAGCCAACTTGTCGATTGCAAAACTCTATGCGCCACGAGATTATCTGGACGAGAAAAAGTTTCAAAAAGTTTTGGAGGCGGCTAAAAAGCAAGGCGGTATCTTTTGGCAAGCACGAGTCCTCGTTTGGTTAGCCGAAAGTGCCGACTTGGCCCTCGTGGACTTGCCAAAGGGTGTGCAAAATCAGCCTGGCTTAGCAGCCGTTCGTTCTGATGAAACTGGTCCGGCCTTTGTCAAAGCCTTTGACAAGGCGGCCCGTGCGAATGTGGTTCTTTTGACCTTTGCGGCATTTTTTGCCACTTCGGAAAATCTGGAAAGGGCAAGCCAGTACCAGGATCGGCCCGTAGCCATACTGGAAAAGCCAATTGCGCTTTTGACTGCTATTCAAGAGGGCTTTGGTCTGACGTTGCCCTTGAGCTTCTACCAAGACCAAGTAGCCCGTTTAGCTGATTTGGCTGCTAGTCTACCGAAGAAGACCCAGGGCCAGTGGAAAGTAGCCCTTCACAACTGGGAAGAGGCCAGCAACAAGATTGATGGCCAAGCGGAAGAAATTGGTCTGGTGAAAACCGGTAAGGCGGTCTTGAATCGCTTGTTGGACTTAGTTGATTTGGCAGCCGAAGCTAATTTTCACCACAAATTAACACAAGCTGATTTGACGGCTAAATTAGCCAAACTGTCTTGGTTATCGGCGCACCAGGAATATCTGGCCCATATCTCGTGGCATCTCCAAAAGGAACCGGCTGTTCAAAACTTGATTTTTGAAGTCAAGAACGACTTGCTTTACCAAAAATATTTCTTAAAGCAGGTCGACAAAGTCCTCGTTGTTTCGTCTTATTTACCGGATGATTTAGCAACGTTCCTCGCTCAGACGCCAGGAGCTCTCTTGCCTGAAAAAAGTGAATTCGAGGGGACGACGGATAACCAATTAACGACAGTGCTGACCACGAGCCGAAACGAAGACCAGCAAATTGGACAGCTGATTTTAGCCAAGGTTCAACACATAGTTCTGATTGTTGAGGATCATGCCGCTTTGAAGCATTGGTATTATAAGTTATCAGATCGGTATGGTGATGACTACGTTGTTTATGCTCAGGACCTTTCTTCTCCCCTAATTAAGGCCGTCCGGCAAAGCAGTCAAGAGGCCCGGTCGATTTTGATTGTCCTGCCAGAATATTTGTCGGCTATTTGGCAACAAAGCTTGCAAGTGCCGGCAGTGGCCGTGATTTCGCAGGCCCATCGCTGGGTTGATGTCACCACGCTCACCCCACTATTGATTGCCCTTCAAAAACAAGAAAAGTCCGTTTTACTTGCTTCTTTTAACCAGGACCAGGTTAAGGCGCTTTCGGATCGATTGGCAACTGTTAATAGTCGGTATAAACGGGTAAAGGCGAACTTTTATCAAAAAAATCTTTCATAAAACTAAGAAAAGACAGCCATTTTCGGCTGTCTTTTTTGTTAAAAAGATAATTTATTTTGTTAGGAGTGTTGACATGAGAAAAAATCTCATGTATATTAATGGCAACTTAATAAGTAATAGAGGTCGCAACCAACAAGAGTACCGAACAATGTTCGTGAAAGGGGCGGTTGCCGAAGCTGATGGGGTTAAAGCCATTTTGCTGGGCCAATAGTTAAGAGCTATTGGACTGTCGCTGCTAATGCAGCGGGGAGCTATTCAACTGTTTTTTTTGTGACTATTTTTAGACAATAATCCAAACGACAGGGATGAACCCCCGTTGTTTGGATTTTTTTATTGCCTAAGGAGGCTAACATGGTTGTCGCTAATCACCGTCCAAGTCGTTTATTGATTTCAAAGGCAGCGGTGGCCAAAAATTTGCAAGTCATGCGTGAAAGTAGTCACGCCAACTTTATTTTCATGACGGTGAAGGCCAATGCTTATGGCTTTGGTTTGTTAGAAATGAGTCAGGCTGCCGTTGAAGGCGGTGCCGATGGCCTTGCTGTGGCTGTGATGGATGAGGCAATTGCCTTACGTAAAGCCGGCTTTTGCCAACCAATCTTGGTTTTGGGCCTCACGTCTCCTGACTTTGCCCAACTAATGGCCGATTACCAAATTATTGCCACAGTTGCTGATCGTGAAACGTTGAAACGGGCCGAAGCAAATTTGCGTCTTGGCGGTCCTAAACTTCCGGTTAACTTGGCGGTTGATACGGGCATGGGACGGATTGGTTTTCGTGACCGGGAAGACTTGAGCGCAGCAATCGACGATGTACAAGATGCTGATTTCTTACTTTACCAGGGCATTATGACCCACTTTGCCACGGCTGATGCTGTTGGCACAACATATTTTGAAGGTCAGTTGGCAACTTGGCACGAGCTCACTGATGGTCTGCCAATGCCACCGATGGTCCACTTGGCTAATTCGGCTGCAGCCTTATACCGGGTTGACCAGATGCCAATGGATGTCATTCGAGCAGGGACTTCGGTCTATGGTATCGAGCCCTCCGAAGGGGTGCTAAAGCCTGACAACTACCTAGAACCGGTCTTGACGCTTGAATCCGAGGTTGTGATGATTAAACAACTGCCGGCCGGTGCTTCCGTTTCCTATGGTGCTACTTATCAAACCACCAAGGATCAATGGATTGCAACTTTGCCAATCGGCTATGGTGATGGTCTACCCAGAGAAGCTGTTGGCTTTGAGGTTTTGGTTAATGGCCAAAAGGCGCCAATTGTTGGTAAGTTAGCCATGGACCAACTAATGATTGCTCTTGAAGAACCTGTCCCGGTTGGAACTAAGGTGACTTTTATTGGTAAAAATCGGGACCAGGAAAACACGCTGATTGCTTTTTCCCACTATTGTGAAATTGATCCATGGGAAATCACGATTGGCTTCCAAGACCGCTTAGCACGGTACCTGGTTGATTAAACCTCTAGGCTTCACCTAATAATATTTTGATTGAAAAAAGAAAAGAAGGAAAGATTCTTATGTCAAACCACTTGCAAGTAAATGACCAAGACCAGCTCATCATTGGTGGCGTGTTAGCCACTGATTTGGCCAAGGAATATCAAACGCCATTGTACGTTTATGACGTATTGACCATGCGTAAGCAGATGCGCGCCTTTAAGAAGGCCTTTGACCAAGCTGGTCAAAAAGGAGCCGTTGCCTACGCTTCAAAAGCATTTGCTTGTCAGGCAATGTATCAGGTGGTTGCTGAAGAAGGTCTGCACCTAGACCTGGTTTCCGCCGGTGAAATTTTTACAGCGGTGGCTGCGGGCTTTCCGATGGACAATGTTTCCTATAACGGGAATAACAAGTCACTTTCTGACTTAACCTTTGCTGTTGAATCCGGAGTCGGCACGATTATTATTGATAATTTTTTGGAACTTGATCTTTTACATCAGGTAATGGCGGACCGAAAGGGACAGCAAAACGTCATCTTGCGTGTGGTTCCAGGAGTCTCAGCCCACACTCACGATTACATTCAAACCGGTCAAGTTGATTCTAAGTTTGGCTTTGATTTGGAATCCGGTCAAGCTAAGCGGGCATATGAATTGGCTGAAAATGATCAAAGCTTGCACCTCCTTGGTTTATCGGCTCATATTGGTTCTCAGATTTTTGAAGAAGACGGTTTTGAATTGGCCGGCCAGAAATTAGTTGACCTGTGTGCTTCTTGGGATTACCAACCAGAAGTATTGGACCTTGGTGGTGGCTTTGGAATCGCCTATACGGATGCTGATCAGCCACGTTTACCAGAAGAGCTCGTTTTGGCATTGCTGAACAGCGTTCAGGAACAAACGGCTCAAAAGGGCATGCGTCAACCAGATATTTGTATTGAACCGGGTCGATCAATTGCCGGACCGGCCGGTTACAGTTTGTACACCGTCGGTTCACGAAAGGATATCCCGGGTGTTCGGACTTACTTGGCTGTTGATGGGGGGATGGGTGATAACATTCGTCCGGCTCTTTACCAAGCCGACTACCAGGCAGTCTTGGCCAACAATGTTCACGGAAAGCCGGCAGAACATGTTCGCTTAGTTGGTAAGTATTGTGAGTCAGGCGATGTCTTGATTCAGGACCAGGAGTTGCCCGTCACTGAGCCAGGCGACTTGGTAGCTGTTTTGAATACAGGTGCTTATGGTTATTCCATGGCTTCTCGTTACAACCGCAATCCTGTACCGGCCGTGGTTTTTGTTGAAAACGGCCTTTCACAACTGGTAGTTAGGGGCGAAAGTCTAGCTGATTTAACCAGCCATGACCGGCCTTACCAATTACCTGGTAAGTGGTAAAAAAGCGTATGTAGGGCATGCTTAATTTTATTAACCTGCCTTGCTTGGCTGAAAGAAACAATGGGATTTAAATAAAAAGAAAATAACCGGAAAAGGAAAACAAAACATGACTGAAATGGACACAGCAGCGATTATTAACTATCTGGCAACTTCTCAAAAGAAGACACCGGCCAAGGTGACCTTAGCGGGTGATTTGACTCAAATTACATGGCCAAATGATGTACAAGCCTTTATTGGAGAGAAGACTGGCAGTGTCTTTGGTGATATGCAAGTTATCCAAACAATTTTGGACGACAACCAAGCAGCCATTACTGACTACCATGTTGAATTAATTGCCCGTAACTCCGGGGTGCCGCTGTTGAACACTCAACACTTGAATGCCCGGATTGAACCAGGAGCTTTGATTCGTGACCGAGTTCAAATTGATGACCAGGTTGTCGTCATGATGGGGGCAATAATTAATATTGGTGCCAAAATTGGTGCCGGCTCAATGATTGATATGGGCGCTGTCTTAGGTGGCCGAGCTGAAGTTGGCCGGAACTGCCACATTGGTGCCGGTGCCGTCTTAGCGGGTGTGATTGAACCTGCTTCAGCAGAACCTGTTCGTGTTGGTGATGGGGCTTTGATTGGTGCCAACGCAGTGGTCATTGAAGGGGTTCAAGTTGGTGCCGGAGCGGTTGTGGCCGCCGGTGCGATCGTGACAGAAGACGTGCCTGAAAAAACCGTTGTTGCCGGTGTACCGGCTAGGGTCATTAAGCAAATTGATGCTCAAACTGAGCAAAAGACGGCCTTGGTTGCTGCCTTACGCGATTTGTAAACAAGGGGGATGCTGCAAAAGTCTGGGAGCTGGCCGCGCGCCTTAGCCGATTAGAGAGATAGTTTCATGGTCCATGAAAGGGAGGCTTTGATGTCCGATTCAACCATTAATTTAGTGCAGGTTCGGCGTGACTTACACGCCATTCCAGAGTTGGCCTTGCACGAGGTGCAAACGCAACAATATTTGAAAAAAACAATTGCCACCTTTGCCAGTGACTTCTTAACAATCAAAGAGGTGCCGGAAGTTGAAACGGCCTTGCTAGTTCGCTTAGCAGGGATGCATCCGCAAAAAACAATCGGTTACCGGGCTGATATTGATGCCTTACCCATTAAGGAAGAAACGGGCTTACCCTTTGCTTCAAAGCATCCAGGTGTGATGCATGCCTGTGGCCACGATATTCATATGACGGTTGCACTGGGAATTTTGGCTTACTTTGCGAAAAATCAGCCGAAAGATAATCTCATTTTTATCTTTCAGCCGGCTGAGGAATCCGAGGCTGGGGGTAAACGTTTGTATGAAGCCGGTGCGCTCACGGGTGATTTTAAACCGGATGAGCTCTACGCTTTGCATGACCAGCCAGCTTTGCCTGCCGGTCAGATTGCGACCAAAATGGGAACGCTCTTTGCTGGAACAACGGAGATTCATCTACAAGTTGTTGGCCAGGGTGGCCACGCGGCTTATCCACAGCAAGCAAAGGATGCTTTGCTTGCCGCTTGCTCCTTTGTCAATCAGGTGCAAACCGTGGTTTCCCGTAATGTTAATCCAATCCATGGTGGGGTCGTGACGATTGGTTCCTTTCACGCCGGTACCATTGGCAACGTTATTGCTGGTGAAGCTAAGTTGGCCGGCACAATTCGGGCCTTTACCCAAACAGACTTGGAGCTGATGCAAAAACGGGTCCGCGCGATTGCGGAGGGAATTGCCGTGGCCTGTGATGTTCAAATGAACTTGGAACTCATTCAGGGTGGTTACTATCCGGTTGAAAATAATCCAAAGACCACGGCAGCCTTGATGGCTTTCATGGAAGAAAATCCGGAAGTTGACTTTGTTGAAGCACAACCAGCAATGACTGGCGAAGACTTTGGCTTCTTACTCCAGCAGTTTCCAGGCACGATGTTTTGGCTTGGGGTTGGAGATCCCGAACACAGCCTCCATGATGCCCGGTTAAATCCCGATGAACGAGCCATAAATGCTGGTGTTCAAGCGATGGTTGCTTATTTTAACCAGCAAATGGGCCAGTAGCTAATACCTAGGTAAACTGATTTTTCAGCTTGCCAGTTAAAAAATGATTAAAGAGATGCAAGCAGTCGCTATAGCTAGAGATGAGAGAGGATGGCTTTTGATGATGACAGCAAATTTAATTACCGCATTAATTACCCCATTTACCAGTCAGAATGAAATTGACTATGAGGCCTTGGACCGTTTAACGGACAAGTTATTGAATGAAGGAACGGAGGGCTTTGTTATCGGTGGTACGACCGGTGAGTCACCTACGTTAACGACGGAAGAACGGCTTTCCCTATACCGTCACTTTGCCCAGTACGTGGACGGTCGAGGACCTGTGATTGCCAATGTTGGCACAAATAATACGACAGAGTCTGTGGCTTTAGCCGAAATCGCAAGCCAAATTGAGGGTGTGACTGGTATTTTAGCGGTTACGCCTTACTACAATAAGCCTGATCAGGATGGCATGATTGCCCACTTCACGGCAATTGCCAATGCCAGCCAAGTACCATTGATGTTGTATAACATCCCTGGTCGGTCAAGCGTTTCGATGACAAATGATTCTGTCTTGTTCTTAGCCCATCACCCAAATATTAATGCGGTGAAGCAAGTGACTTCGATCGACGATTTGGCCGTTTTGGTCAATCAAGCGCCAGAGGACTTTGCCGTTTACACGGGCGAAGATAGCCAAACATTGGCAGCGAAGGCTGTTGGTTGTGCCGGGACAATTTCAGTCGCCTCCCACCTTTATGGCCGGGAAATGCAGGCACTCTTTACGGCTCTTGAGGCTGGTGATGTGGCCTTGGCAGGTCAGTACCAACGTTTTTTGACGCCGAAGATGAACGTTTTGTTCTCTCATCCATCGCCAAGTCCTGTGAAGGCCATCTTAGCTAAGCAGGGCTTGGTTGAAAATCAGTTACGTTTACCATTGCTGCCTTTGACTGAGCAGCAAACAGCAGAAGTAGAAGCCGTATTAGGCCGACAAGGAGTTATCGCATGAAAACCGTCTTTCTCGCAGGAGCCCAAGGAAAAATGGGTCAGTCAATTGAAGAACTGATTGAAGGACAAGCCGATTTTTCATTGGCTGGTCGCTTAACGACGAAAAAAGCATTGGACCAACAGTCGAAAAAGCAAGCAAGGACTGTGCCAACCTTTACTGACTTATCAGCCATTGATGTCAGTGCCGATGTTTGGGTTGACGTGACCAATCCAGCAGCTGCCTTTGAAAATGGCCAATACGCCTTAACTCATGGTTTTGACTTGGTGATGGGCACGTCTGGCTTACAGGCAGACGATTTGGAAAAATTACGGGCGTTGGCTTTGGAAAACGACCAATCGGCATTGGTTGTTCCTAATTTTTCAATGACGGCAGTCTTATTAATGCAATTTGCCGGCCAAGCGGCTAAATATTTGCCCGCTGCCGAAATTATCGAGGCTCACCATGAGGATAAGGTTGATGCACCATCTGGGACGGCAAAGGCGACTGCTGATCTGATTGTTTCTGCCCGTCAAAAAGAACCTGCTATTCCACATTCGGCTGCCTTGGCTCGTGGTGACCAAGGTCAGGGAGTGCCAATTCATGCGATGCGTTTGCCAGGTATCTTAGCCGAAGAAACAGTTGTTTTTGGTTCTGCTGGAGAAACATTAACAATAAAGCAATCAACTAATAATCGTTCGTCTTTCATGACCGGTGTTGCCCGTTCGATTCGAAATGTCAATGAAATTGTTGGACTAGAGATTGGTTTAGATAAAGTTCTCTAATTTTTTTCTAATAATATGGTAGAATGGTGCAAAGCAATGTAAAAAAATTGTTTAGAATAGGAGTGGTTTTCATGGTTCAAGTCAAAGAAAGTTTGTCGAAACAGTATAACCAATTGTTCGATATCGTGCCACCGGCGGCCATCAGAGCAGTTGACATTAAGTTGTCGGCAGTTCCAGATATCATCAAACTCACCCTTGGTGAGCCTGATTTTGCTGTTCCGGATGTCGTCAAAGAAGCCGTTAAAAAAGCAGTTGATGATAACGACTCCCATTATGCGCCTTCACAAGGAACTTTAGCCTTACGTCAAGCCATTTCTGATTATATTCATGAATGCTTGTCTGGCCCGATTTATGAGCCAAAAAGTGAAATTTCAGTGACTATCGGAGCTTCAGAAGCCATTTATGATTCATTGTCCGCACTCTTTAACCGCGGCGAAACGATTTTAGTACCAACACCAACATTTTGCTTTTACCAAGCTGAAGCCTTGCGTCTTGGCTTGAAGGTGGTCGAAATCAACACGGCACCTTCCTACTTGTTTACGGCGGAAATGTTTGAAAAGGCAATTCAAGAACACCCCGAAGCAAAGGGATTGGTGTTGAACTTTCCTGGTAACCCAACGGGTGTTACCTATGATGAAAAAGAGCTCCAGGAACTTGCTGCAGCTATCAAGAAGACGGACGTCTTAGTTTTGTCGGATGAAATTTATGCTGAGTTGACTTATGGCCAGACACACCAGTCGATTACAAGATATATTCCTGAACAAACGATCTTGATTAGTGGCTTGTCCAAGTCACATGCGATGACTGGATACCGGGTTGGTTTTATTGCCGGTCCAAAGGCCTTGATGAAGATGGTTGGCCTGGCGCATTCCGGTGTTGTGACGACGGCACCAGGACCAATGATGGCTGGTGCTCTGGCTGCCTTAACGGTAGCTAAAGACGCGCCAAAGAAAATGCGCGATACCTATCAAAAGCGCCGCGACATTGTCCTGGCTGGCTTGCAGGAGGCGGGCTTTACGGCACCAACACCAAAGGGCGCCTTTTATATTTTTGCTAAGATTCCTGATTTTTTACCACAAGATGACGAAGCCTTCGTTTATGAATTAGGTGAAAAGGCTCAGGTGGGGACGATACCAGGTTCCGTCTTTGGCGCTGGGGGAGAGGGGCATATTCGTATTTCTTACGCAACTTCGACTGAAAAATTAGAAGAGGCAATGCAACGAGTCATTGCTTATGCCAAGACTGTTAAGGAAGCAACTGAACTTTCACCAGCAGAATAACGATTAAATAGCCATGAGCTCGGATATTATCCAATTTCTTGGCTATTTTTTTGCTATAATAAACAATAGTTATGACAAATCGGAGAAAGAATTTTTATGGAAGTTCACGATAACTTACGAGTCAGAATGGCCCGGCCCAAACGGTTTTCTTGGGTTAAATTTTTAATCGTCTTGGTGACAATTTTCCTGATTGTAGCCGGTGCTATTTATGCTTACGCCTACATGGCGTTACAGCCGATGGCCAAGGCTGAATCAAATGTGCAAAAAACGGTTAGCCAAAAAACCACATTGACCAACCTACATAATGTCACGGTGGATGATCGCAATGGCATGGTTTATGCCGTTCTTGGTCAGGATAGTGCTGGGCAACAAAAGGTGGCGCTCGTTCAGGGGCAGCATGGTACTGTGACCACTTTTGATTTTGGCAATGGTCTGTCACGGACTGATTTATTAAAGCGGATTAAGGCCAAGTACAATCCAAAAAAGGTTTACTCGGCTAACTTGTCACTTTACCAAAAGACTTTGGTCTGGGAAATCATCTACGAGAGCCAAAATGGTGACATGAACTATTTGACAATGGATTACAAGACCGGCACCGTTTATCGGGCAATTAATGGAATTTAGGGAGAAAATGATGTTGCAAGCAAGTGATTTTTCAAAACGGACTCAAGCCGTCCAACCCTCAGCCACATTGGCCGTTTCTAAACAGGCGAAGCAGATGGCGGCCGCAGGAATCGACGTGATTAACCTTGGTGTTGGGGAGCCTGATTTTACGACGCCAAAGGCCATTAGTGAAGCGGCGATTGCAGCTATCAAAGGCGGCCAAACTTCTTTCTATACGCCCGTTGGTGGTATTTTGCCATTAAGAGAGGCCATTGCTGAACAAACAACTAAGAAAACGGGCCAGGCCTTGTCGGCTAACCAGGTGACGGTTACTTCCGGTGCCAAGTTGTCTTTGTACACGATCCTGCAGGTACTCTTAAATCCTGGTGACCAAGTTGTCATGCCCGAACCCTATTGGGTTTCTTACGTTGAACAGGTTCGTTTGGCGGGTGGGGTTGCCACAACCGTGAAGCCTAAGACGGCAGCGATGAAGTTGACGCCAGCAGACCTCGATGATGTAGCCGGACCCGTCAAGTTGATTATCCTGAATAATCCTGCAAATCCAACTGGGCAGGTTTATAGCCGAGCCGAAGTGTTGGCTCTTTTGGACTGGGCTGATGCTCACGATAGTTTCCTCTTGTCTGATGAAATTTATGGCCAATTGGTTTACAATGGGCAGACGTTTACTTCAGCTTTAGTTTTGAAAAAAATCAAGAATTCGCGCTTGATTATTGTCGATGGGGTTTCAAAGTCCTATTCGATGACCGGTTGGCGTATTGGTTGGACGATTGCCGATGAAAAAATCATTGCCGAAATGAATAAGCTTTTGGGTCATATGACTTCTAATCCAGCCGCCGTTAGTCAATACGCTGCCTTGGCTGCCCTAACAGTTGACCAAAAGATGGTTGAGGATATGCGGGCTACCTTTGAAAGTCGCTTAAATGAAACATATGCTAAGCTGATAGCTATCCCAGGATTGTCTGTTGCGCAAAAACCAGAAGGAGCCTTTTACCTATTTTTTAAGGTTGATCAAGACCTTTTGGACAAATTGGGCCTAAAGTCAACGCTTGATTTTGCTACTGCGCTCTTAAAACAGGCCCACGTTGCTATTCCGGCCGGTGAAGGTTTTGGAATGCCGGGCTATTTGCGCCTATCATATGCGCAAGACCAAGAAACAATTAATGAAGCCCTCGACCGCATCATGGCTTTTGTTCAGTAGGTTTTTGTCCTAGTTGACGGCTGTCAAAATTTTTATCATAATAAAGTTAATAAGTAAAATGTGAGGAGTCGGGCATTAGCCCGAATAATTTATGAGTGAAACAACGATTCCAACAATCCAAATTGTTGATGCACCGAAGTATGTCGGCCAAACAGTAAAAATTGGTGCTTGGTTACGGCAAAAGCGTGGGTCAGGAAAGATGGCCTTTTTGCAATTGCGTGACGGAACTGCTTTTTTCCAGGGTGTGGTTGCCAAGGCTGACGTTTCAGAGGAATTGTTTAATTTAGCCAAGGATTTGAAACAGGAAACATCATTGTATGTGACCGGTGAGATTCATGCAGACGATCGGTCATCATTTGGCTACGAAATTAGCATTACTGGCTTAGAAGTCATTGGTGAGAGCCATGATTACCCAATCACACCCAAGGAACATGGTACGGAATTTTTATTTGATGAACGCCACCTTTACTTGCGCCACATCAAGCCATTTGCCACATTAAAAATCCGCAATACCTTGATTGCAGCAACTTACGAATTCTTTAACCAGGAAGGTTTCATTAAGTTGGATGCTCCTTTGCTGACAGGGTCTGCCCCTGAAGGAACAACCGAATTGTTTGAGACAGATTACTTTGGTCAATCAGCTTATCTATCACAAACGGGACAGTTGTATGCTGAAGCGGGTGCCATGGCCTTCTCAAGGGTCTTTACTTTTGGACCCGCCTTTCGTGCCGAAAAGTCAAAGACACGTCGCCACTTAACAGAATTCTGGATGATTGAGCCTGAAATGGCCTTTATGCACCAGGATGAATCCTTGGAATTGCAGGAACGCTATGTTGCTTTCTTGATTGAAAAGGTTTTGGAAAGAAATGAACAGGAATTGGACTTGTTAAATCGTGACAAGGACTTGTTGCGTTCTTATACGCAGTTACCATTCCCACGTGTTTCGTATGATGATGCGATTAAGTTGTTGCAAGAAAACGATTTTGACGTGGAATGGGGTGTTGACTTTGGTTCACCTGAAGAAACATTCTTGGCCAACCACTTTCAAAAGCCCGTCTTTATTGTCAACTTTCCCAAGGCAATCAAGGCCTTTTACATGAAGCGCCATCCAGATCGTGATGACGTGGTCATTTCCGCTGATTTGTTGGCGCCAGAAGGCTATGGTGAAATCATCGGTGGATCGGAACGTGATACTGACTACGACTATTTGAAGGCTCAGATTGAAAAAGAAGGTTTGGACATGGATGAGTACGGTTGGTATTTAGACTTGCGCAGATATGGTTCTGTACCACATTCAGGTTTTGGTCTTGGTTTGGAACGAATGGTAACCTTCGTGACTGGCGAAGAACATATTCGTGAAGCCATTCCATTTCCACGGATGACGCATCGTTTGCGTCCATAAAGTAGACAAAAAAGCGCCCAAGGGTTTCTTGGGCGCTTTTGTCACGATTGACGAGGAGGGTTTGATGGACAATAAATTACAGGCCTTCTTGCAGGCTGGGAGCACTAATCTTGAAAACGCTTTACTAGTGCATTATCAAGATTTGGGTTTTGATAATGATGATTTGGTCCTTTTTTTGCAGGTTAAACGCCTTCAAGATCAAGGTGACCAGGCCGATCCGAAGGTAGTTGCCCGGATAATGAAGGCCACAGAAAAAACCGTTGTGAGTCGGCTCATGTCAATGGTTGATCGAGGCTTAATGAAGGTTGCCGGTCAAGGACGTCAGGGCGAAATTTATGATTTCTTACCACTTTACGAACGCCTGCTCAATGGTCAGGGGCTTAGACCAGCCAATAATGTTGTTTCGGCCGGTGAAAAAAGTCGTCAAGAAGTGGTTCGGATTTTACAGGGCGAATTTGGCCGCAATCTGTCACCATTGGAAATGCAAACGGTGGCTCAGTGGTTTGACCAAGATCATTTCGATCCAAACATGATGGTTTTGGCGATTCAAGAAGCAGTAGCCAACAATGCTCGGAGTTTGCGTTATATTGAGGCTATTCTGGTGAATTGGCAACGTGATAATTTAACTTCGCCCCAGGCGGTCCAAATTGCTAAAGAAAAGCGTCGTGGTGTGGTTTATCAAGCAAGACCTGCCAATGGTCAGGGCCAAAATCAACCTGAAAAAAAGCAACCAATTGTGCCAAGCTTTAAGTTAGATGACCTCTAATAAGTTAGATGACCTCTAAATGGTTGAAAACGAATGGACAGGCTGAGAGTCGGTCGGTTTTATTGTAAAATTAAGCGACCGAGGTTATCCTGGTGAAAGCCTAATAGTGGCCTGGGACCAGTCTGGTCGACCAGACAAACGAGTTTTGTTTTTGGGCTGACTTGACTCAGTCTCGTTTGCAATTGTCCAAGCGTCAATGGTTTTTTCCCAACAACGAAGGCGACTTCGCTTTGTTGGTTGAAAAAGCGTAATTGCGCTAAGGGCCTGATTTGGTCGCGGTCGTCTTTGACTTGGCCAAACACTTCGGTTTGATTTGGTAGGTAAGTTGTCAGGGCAAAGAATTCACTGATTATCATAGTATTTATATTATAAAAGGAAAATGATGGAAAAGAAATATCGTTTAATGGCAACAGTTGCAGCGGGCTTAGAGTCTGTCTTAGGCCAAGAATTAAAAGACCTGGGCTTTGATGTTCAGGTTGAAAATTACCGAGTTTTCTTTGAAGGGACTCAGGCCGATATTTTACGGGCTAATTTATGGCTCCGGACCGCCGACCGAGTGAAAATTGTGATTGGTTCCTTTCATGCGACAACTTTTGATGATCTTTTCGAGGGGATCAAAGCTTTGCCAATGGAAGATTACCTCAATTATGATTCGGAATTTCCTGTCGCCGGTCGTTCACAAAAATCAGCCTTGCACTCGGTGCCAGATGTCCAGTCAATTACGAAAAAAGCGATTGTCTCCCGTTTGCAGGAAGCCTTTCACGTTCGAACTCGTCTGCCAGAAACCGGCTTTTTTGCACAATTGGAAGTTATGGTGACTAAAGATGAAGTCATGTTGACTTTGGATACAACCGGACCGTCGCTTTTTAAGCGTGGTTACCGAGTTGAAAAGGGACCGGCACCGTTGAAGGAAAACTTTGCAGCGGCCTTAGTGCTCCTGACCAATTGGAAGAAGGACTTGCCCTTTGTCGATCCAACTTGTGGTTCTGGAACAATTCCAATTGAGGCTGCTTTGATTGGTCGTAACTTAGCACCAGGTCTGACTCGTGACTTTGATATCGAAAAGATGGATTGGTTTGATCATAGCCTTTCGGATACGATTCGGGATGAGGCCGAAGAACAGGCCGATTACGACACGCCATTGAATATTTTCGGCTATGATATTGATCCGAGAATGGTTAAAATTGCCCAAGAAAACGCTAAGCATGCCGGTTTGTCGCAAGACATTACTTTTGAAACCCTTGCTGCTGGTGATTGGCAAACAAAAGAAGAGCGTGGTGTCTTAGTAGCAAACCCACCATACGGTCAACGACTCGGGGAACTCGAAGAAGCCGAGGGTCTCTATCAGCAAATGGGAGCGGTTTATAGTCGTTTGCCTTACTGGTCGAAGTATATTTTAACTTCTGATTTATCATTTGAAAAAGTGTTTGGCCAAAAAGCAACGAAAAAGCGCAAACTGTTTAACGGGCAGTTGCGGGTTGATTACTTCCAGTATTGGGCTAATAAAGCTGAAAAAAAGTAGAGTATTCCAAATCAGAATAAAGAATCCGTGAAAAAGATTGTCAGATGACAATCTTTTTTTGTTGTTATTTTTTAATTTTCTTCATTTAAATTAATAAAAAATAAAAATTAAGTGCCTGACTTCCTTAACTATGGATGCCAACAAGACGATAACAAAAGTTTTGTTTTAATATTTTAAAAGAAAACGCTTTATTTTATTAATTTGTATTTTATACAAACTGCTTATATAATCAAATTGTAATAAAAGCAAATAAAGTAAAGGAATAGCAAATAATGGATATCAATAACAAGTATACAATCTATCAATCGCGGCACGCCTGGTTGGTAGCATCGACTATCTTCGTTTCGAGTGTTTTAACTGTGGTAGATGGCCATTACCAAATTAACGGCCATGCTGCAGAAGTTCAGACGGCACAAAATATTCAAGTCAATGACAATCGGGAGCAAAAAAAGTATCCGGAAGCTGCCAAGAAGGATTGGAATCAAGCTGACTTGGGGATGAATGTTTCCGGAACAGAAAGTAATCAAAAGAACCAAGAGCTGAAGGTAATGATGATCATACTAATTTTCTCTTTGATCAACGTCGCCCTGAGAGTCGTCACCAGGGTCCGGGAAGAACCTTAGGGGCAACCGCTACGACAAAGAGTACGGATAAGATAGAACTGGAGTCAGATAAACAAGGACCAGAGCAGAACCAAAAGCCATCCAATACAAAAGCTCAGGAAAAGGACTTAGGAGAAACTAATTTAGCCAAGCAACCATTACTTTCATTGTATGAGCAAACAACTGATGCTTATGAAAAATTAGTCAGATCTTTAAAAACAAGCGAACCGAATTTAAATGGCGGTGGAGATGCCGTGTTAGACAGTGACCAGCGTCACATTGCTAAAGCTGGCCAGATGATTTTTGGTGAACCAGACAATTCGTTACTGGGCTTGGGCAGTGCTAAAAATGACTACTCGAATGTTTCCCAAATGCGATTAATGGTTGATGACTCATATACCCAAAAATTAACGGATCAAGTCAGGTCATTACTTGGTGAAGAGCAGAAAGCATCGAGAACGAGTTATTTCCCAAATCAAAATGCTCTTGTCTTGGGCGGCGGCATGCCATTAACAGCCAATATTTATTCTTCAAATGAGTCATCTTTAAATTCGGAACGTTATTATAAAATGTTGCAGGCAACCCTCAGTGCCGTTGCCAATGTTCTCAGTGTTGGTATGGTTCATGATAAGTTGACAAATAACTACGACCAGGGTCAATACGGAGTTTACTTACGTGTAGCGGTACCAGCTGGTGTTGATCCAAATGAATTTCTGAAGACCCTTAACTTAGACAGTAGCCGTTTTGCGGCGGAAATGAATTTTAGTGCAACATTAGGCATTGACCGGTTAGTCAGTACGATCCCAGGGTTGAGCAAAATTTTGTCGCAAGGTTTGGGCTTGCCAGTTAGTGGGAATATTGGTTCTATTGTCGATTTGGTCTTAGGGAATACAGTTAGTCAGCTAAATGAAAAATACGGCACTAATTTGTCCTTTAAAAATTCAGATAGCCCGTTTTATCCAATTACAATTTATCCAAAAGCAACCAAGGTCAACGATCAAGAGGATCCCAATGCACTCTACTTACTGGTTCGAGGTGATGAATTGAATCACTATAGCAGTGCGGTGACTGAGGCAAAAATTTTACTGACGAAGTTCTTTATGGAAACACTGTCATGGGCTGGCAATATTCAGGGTAGCGCTTATGGCTACTTGAACTTCGATTTAAACCGTTACTCCGGTAATATGAGTAGTCAAGAAATGAAAAAAACGTTACAATGCCGATGGTCAACACCAGCAACAGCTGGCGGATATGGAGCTTTATGCTGACGATAGTCCATATAAAATTTTGACGCGACACCAGCTACCCCCACAAGAATCTGGTCATGCTTTTCTGTCTTTAAACCTAATGGATAGTAATGATATGCTTGTCGCTCAAGCCATGATTATGGTGAAAATGGGGATTTGGGTCGTGATATCGCACTGCGACGGGCCGATCAAAAAACCGTCCATCCGTTACCTTTATCAAAGGTACCAACATGGCGGGCCTATATTTCACTCTTTGATAAAGAAAAAGTTTTGAATACAAAGAAAGTAGCTGGGCATTCTGAAGAATGGGCAGAAGTTCCACACCAAGAACAAGTTCTTCTTGGTCAAGACCTTGACCACCGCGTTATCAAATTGTCGAATGGGCAAAATTTTTATGATCAAGCAGGGCGGTTTGACCGAGTAATTGACTATTTTGATCACCAGGTGTTGCTCGATGATCAGGGTTTTCACCCCAGCAAAAATGTACAATCGATCCGTTTGGTACGGTCAGTGGATCCGGCGGGTCAAAAAACTAGCTGGCAGGATTTTGCTATTTATAATCGTCCATTTACGGTTTACTATCACGGCGAAATGACATTGAACAACGGTGAAACAATTCCATTGAGGCCAACACAATTAACGGTTTTTCAGGAAAATCTCGACCAGCAATCACCGCTAGATAGTCAGCGGCGCGCTGCTTTTGCCACAATCAAAAAGCAGGGAGAGTACCTCTTTAGTTTGATTCAGCATTTGAAACCAAAATTATTGGATCAAGTGACTGCTGACTATGGTCAAAAAATTCAAACAGTGGTAAGTGATGCCAACCAGAAATTAGACCAAGGTCAAACAACTACTGAAATTCAGCTGGTGCAAAAAGACCACCTTGACCAATTAATGGTCATTCAAAATCAGGCAACGCAAAACCAACCATTGGCTCCAGCATTACTCAATACAAATCGTGATTTAGCTTACCAACAGCTTGACCAAGAGGCACTTTCAACGAAGGTCGGCATTAATAATGCTCAGAGGCTTAATCAAGAGCAAAAGCGAGCTTTGCTCGCCAAGGTAGGAGCAGTTGCTCAGACTGGAAAGAATGAGATTGGTCTTGCGCCCGATGTGCCAGCAGTGCGTCGTGTTTTACTACGAAATGTCGAAGCATTGCGAGCAATTTTTGTCAGTCAAGACAGCAAGGAGGACGCTCGGTTGACTTTGGTACAGGCTGGGCAAAAAAGAAACAGGAATTTGCTGCGATTGTTCATGTTAACCAACAAAGTTTACACGAACAAGAAAAAGGGTTGACCATGAAGTAACCGTTTATCGGCAACAGGTCAGTCAAGCTCAAACAGTAGCTGACTTAGCTCCGTCATTGGCGGATGGCCTACAGGCCATTGATGATGTGGCCAAGCCTGAATTGCAAATTGATTATCAACCAGTCAGTCCTGATGAAGTAAAGATTGCAGTTGTGGCTCTTCAAGAAAAGGGGTGGGGGACCAAAAAACGGTTTCGCGAAATTGCCCATACAGACTCACTGAGTCTGCGCAGACAAGAAAAATTCGTGACTGAGGAAATTAACCGGGGCTTAATGGCTATCCGTGCAGCACAAATTAAGCGAGAATTGCAGCAAGCACTCGACAGAGCATTGCGGGCAATTGACGGGGTTGCACAGCCACAGCTAATCAAAGAATTTCAAGCAGTTGCAGCAACTGATCGTCAACGTGCCATTGATGCAGTGGCAGCTGCTGGTCAACAAAAAAAGCAACTTTTTAAGAAAGTAGTGCACGTTGAACCTGATAGTTTAAATCAGCAGATCAACTTTGTTGATCAACTAGTGAAAAAAGCAATGATTTCTTTGCAGCAGGCTCAAACAAACCGGGAACTAGTTAGCATAATGGTTAACGCGTTCAAAGAAATCAATGCGGTCGCTAATCCAGCTAAGTTGATTGATTATCAGCCAGTTAGCCCAAATGACGTTCGTCACGCGCTTGCGGTTTTGCAACAGATTGGGCAAGAAAAAAGCGAGTTCTTCAATCAAATTATTGGTATTGATCAAAGAAGTCTGGCAAAACAGCAAGCTGAATTGGAGCGGGTAATTTCGAATGGTATCGTGCAATTAAAACAGGCAGAAACTAACCGCGAATTTGAGCAGAGTTTTCAAGGAATCTGCCAATCTATTCGCGCGGTTGCCAAGCCAACAATTCGAAGAGAGCTGCAGAAGGTAACAGCAGCTGAGAAAACTCAATCAGTTGCCTTCTTAGAGCAAGCAGCTCAACGTCAGCGTGACTCTTTCAAAAAAATTGCTCATGTTGATCAAAAAAGTCTGGACCAACAACTGTCGGTCCTAGATGAGGTTCTCAAAGTCGGAACTCAATTGATTAACCAAGCAAAGACAAAGGGAGATTTTGCTAAGGCTAGCGAGCAGGCATTAACCGCAGTGAGGGCGGTCGCCAAACCAGTGGTGGAATTTGATTACCAAGAGGTCAATGTTCAGGCTGTGAGTCAGGCTTATAGCAAACTTTTAGACATTGTTTCAGCTAAGCAGAAGAAGTTTAAGCAGATTTTGCATGCTGATCCAATGAGTTTGGTTAAGCAAATGCAACTGTTAGACACCATTATGAAAGCCACGACAATCGAATTGAATCAATCAATGATTCAAAAAGACATCCGGAATGCCTACAATAAAGGAGCTAAGGCGCTTAATTTAGTTGCAGTGCCAAAAATTTTAAATCAATACCAGCCGGTTACGTCAGAAGAATGCCTGTTGGGTCAACGGACCTTGCAAAATGCTTGTACAGAGAAAAAAGCTGATTTTGCAGCCATTAACCATGTTGATCAAGAGAGATTAGAGGCTCAGAAATTAGTTCTTGACTCGGTTTTAGCAACAGGATTACAGGAATTGCAACAAGCAAAAACCAATGCCAGCTTCCGAAAGACTTTGGCGACTAACCTTGACCGTATTCAAAGGGTTAAAAAGCCGTCAATTCAAAAAGACTACCAACTGGTTACTGATATGAACCGTTATTTAGCACAACAGGCGATTAATTATGCTGGTCAGGCTAAAAAACAAGCTATTTTTGCTGTCAAGCACGGCGAACAAAAGAGTGTTCAACGGCAAGTGGAAGCAGTACAAAAAACCGTTGCACAAACGCAGCTAGCCATTATTCGAGCAGCGGTTCAAGGAGAAGTCGAACGGGCGGTCAAGACTGGCTTCGAGTTGCTTGCTAAGGTTGCCGGGCCAGTATTAGAATTTGATTACCAACCAGTCACTTTAGCTGATCGAAACCAAGCCTTTCTTGTCCTAAATCAAGCAGCTAATAACAAAAAAGCTACTTTTACAGCTATTGATCATGTTGATCCAGTGAATTTGTCACTGCAGGTCAGCTTGATTGAAAAAAATAGAACGAATGGTCAGGAATTGCTGTTAGGTGCGAAAAACAAGAAGGACCTTCGTCAAAAATTGGCGACAACATTAATGCACTTTGATCAAGTGGCTGATCCGCTGAAGACAATTGGTTACCGTCAAGTTGAAGTCAGTGATCAAGCAGATGCCAAGAATCAATTGAAAATTGCCGCTGAGAATCAAAAACAAAAATTTGCAGCTTTGGTGGGAGTTGATCCTGAAAGTTTGGCCCAACAGCAAGCACTTGCCAATCACAGAGTCGATCAGTCCCGGACTGATGGGGAACTGAAAACTGCTTGCCAACAGGGACTGGCAGCAATTCGTCAAATTGCACCACCACATGTTCTGGAAGAACTTCAGCCAGCCTCAATTACAGACAAAAAGTTGGCTAAGGATTATTTGAATCAGATTGTGGCTAAGTGTCAACAATCCTTCCGTCAAATTAATCATGTGGATCAAACTAGCCTGACCCAGCAATTGCAGTTATTGAACCAAGCTAGTGAGCAAGGCAAAAAAAGTATTGACGAAGCGACGACGAAGGGGGCATTGAATCAGGTGCTTAGCCATGCTGAGCAAGCGATTACCCGTATCAGTCAACCTGGCTTACACCCGCTTTTTCAACCAGTTAGTCAGGATGAGAAAGCCGCTTTTGATGATATTCTGGTACACCAAGCTACTTTGAAAAAGGACCAGTTTACTGCGATTGTCCATGTTGACCAAGAAAGTTTCAGCCAACAACAGCAGGCTATTGATCAAGCCTTGGCACAAGCAAAGGACTTAGTTGCCGAGGCTAAGACGAAGTTTGATTTAAACCGGGCCTTTGTGACTGGATTGCAGGGGATTCAAGACGTCGCCCAATCGGTTATTCAAGTAGAATTCCGGCCAGTTGTCAAAGCTGACCGGAAGCAAGCATTGGCCATTGTCAATCAGGCCTTTTTGAAAAAACAAAAATATTTTGTTGGCCTGCAAATGTGGTTCCTAATAGTTACAAGGGCCAAATGGCGGCTTTAAAAGCTGCTCGAAAGGCAGCAGTTTTGATGCTGTCAGCGGTTGAAAACCAAGGACAGTTGCATACCGCTCTGCAAGCAGGATTAGGTGCTTTGGGTCAAGTAGCCGAACCAACGTTAAAGTTGGCTTATCAACCAGTTAGTGCGGCTGATAAAATCGATATTGAAAAGATGTTGATTCAATATGGCCGTGCTAAGCAGGAACGATTTGCTAAGAATGCCCAGGTTGACCCAGATAGCCTCGAGCAACAGCAACAACAAATTGATCACATCCTTGATCAAGTCAACAAGAACTTAGCTCAAGTTAAGGTGAATCAAGAGTTAACGACGGTACAAAAGCAGGTGTTGGCTAAGATTGATTTAGTTGCCGATCCAGTTTTGCTATCGGCTTATCAACTAGTGACAGACCGGGAGCGAGCCGTGGCAGAGCAAAAAATTACCGCTGTTAGCCAGTCAAAGCGGGCAGATTTTTGGGCCATCGAGCACGTTGATCAGCAGAGCTTGAAACAGCAGTTGGAACAACTAGCTGATGTTTTGCGGACAGGCCAGTCATTAATGCAGCAGGCCAAAGTACGCTATCAATTTGATGCAGCAGTTAAGCAAAGTTTAGCTGATATGCAGTCAGTAGCCCAGCCAAGTATCGCCTCAGAATACCGTTTAGCTAGGGCAAATCAAAAAGTAGATGCGAAGCAGACATTACTGTTAGCAGCTAAAGAAAAGGTTGATTATTTTGCAAAATTGGATGGTGTCGATCAATCAAGTTTGATGATACAAAAGGAACTGTTAGCGGACATAGTTCAGCGTTACTCGGCTTTAGTTGATCAGGTAAAAACTGTTCACGATCTGCATGTACTTCTCAACAAGGCGGTGCAGGATGTCAACCATATAAAACATCCACAGCAAAATTGGCAGGATCAAGCGGTTAATAAAGATGAAATTCAAACTGCGAGCCAAGATGTAACTGCGACAGGGGAAAACCGGATGCAGGATTTTGGGCAAATTATAGGCGTCGATCCAACCGCGTTATCTCAGCAACAGCAAGTAGTGAGCCGGGCTGTCCAGGATGGTCTGGTGGCGATTAACTTGGCCAAGTTAATCGCCAATTAAAGGAAGTGGTTCAAAGCATTAAGAACGCGATTCAGAAGGTTCAATCACCACAAATACAATGGGTTTTCCGGCAGCCGACGAAGGCAGATCGGCAGAAAGCTAAAGATAATATTCACCAAAAAGCAAATGAGCAAAAACAGATTTTTGAAAAGTTGCCAGGTGTCGATGCTAAGTCAGTAGCGCAAGCCGCCACGATTGATCGAATCGTTCAACGGGCCAAGCAAAAATTAGATGAAGCTGTGGTGAATGCTGGTCTGATAGCGATTAAACAGAGTGCCTTGGAGGCTATTGGAACGGTTAATCAACCAAATCTGCTACGTTCTTTCCAGACAATTGATGTTAATGAAGTTAACCGTGCTGAAAGTGTAATCCAAGTTGTTGGAGATGGTTTGAAGAAGCAGTTTAATGCGATTGAAAATGTTGATCCGGTTAATTTGCAGCAACAAATAAACCGCATTGATCAGGTGATTACTATTGCTAAGAAACGGCTGAATGGTGCCAAGACGAATACTGCAGTTGATCAGATTCAGGGAGAAACTTTGGCTGACTTGGTCTCGATTGCCGCGCCAAGCGCATTAACGCTTGAGCGTGAAATACGGGAACAAGCACATCGTCAAATTGACTGGGCTGGTGCAAAGAAGCAGGCAGAAATTGACTTGCTACCAAGACCAGTTAAATTAACCTATCAAACTCTTGTCACTCAGTTACGGGCCATCTTAGCGCAGGTCACCAAGCAGTCGTCCAGGCAAAGACTGTCCAGGATTTAGCTGAGCAATTAACAAAATTCTGGCAGATGATGAATACTTTAACGCTACCAGTGGCGACTGAAAAGCGCCCGGACCAAGCAGCAATTCAGGCAGCTGAGCGACAAGTTGATCAGGCAGGTGAAAAGCAGCAAGCAACCATTGGATCAGCCCTGAAGGCCAATCAACAAGAACAGGAAGCAGCTATGGCTCAACTACAAAAAATACTTGCACATGCGCACCAGTAAATTAGCGAGGCAAAAAAACAACAAGACCTTGATGAGACTGTAAAGGCTATTTTGGATGCGATTAAAGCAACTACTAATTCTAAGGTTCCTCTCACCAAGTTGGCTATTAGTCCTGTTAAAGATGGCACTAAGGTCACTAGAGTTGGCGGAGTGGTGATAGCAGCCGACCTAATAGGCAGCTCTAAGAAAAGCATGGTGGCATTGGTGAAAAGGAATGATCAAAAGCCGGTTTCCTCAGTGCTGCAGCCAGTTGAAGAAACAAAAGTCACTGCTCAAACTAAACAGTTGCCCCTTGGTTTTCCAGAAAATAACGATACAAAAACCAATGTCAGTGAAAGCCCGCAAAAGCAGGATCCGGTGATTCATAACAATGACTTACCAGTTCCAAATAATGAAATTGGTAGCAGCTTCAGCCAATCCAATTTGGTTAGCGTTTTACCACAAACGAATCAGCAGGTGAATAATCGTCAGTCGGTGAAAGCACTTATTTTGACCGTTTGGTTAACTGTCTTAACAGGATTTGGTTTGACCAAAAAACAGCCCGATGGCATTGGGTAATTGGCACAGTTTGCGATAAAATTAAAAAATTCACGCAATTAGATTGAAATTTGTGTTTTTGAATGAAAAAGTCTTTTTAGGAACCGGACAGAAAAGCTCGATTAGTCACAGAGTAATCGAGCTTTTTTGTTTAGCAATGTTCATGCAAAAAGTCATCAAGAAATCTGTTTTCAGAGACTTTATTTCCAAATTTGTTGTGCTATAATTGATGCCTGATGACATTTGGAAAGGAGTAGCGTACTGATATTAGTACGCGATATTACGCATATGCCAGCAGTATTTATGCGACGAGCACAGGCTCGTGATGTCTCTGAAATCGTTGCGATTTTGCAGACCGCCAAAGGTTATTTAAAGGAGCAGGGGATTGACCAGTGGCAATCCGATTACCCGAATGAAGCGACAATCCAAGCTGATTTGGATGCGCAACAGGGTTTTGTCTTAGTAGTCGGTGATGAGGTGGCAGGATACGCTGCTGCCTTTGAAGGGGAAGATCCACTCTACACGGATATTAAAGAGGGTAGTTGGGCCGATAGTGGTCACGAACACGACTATGCCTCACTCCATCGGGTAGCGATGTCGGATAAGTTCCGTGGCCAGCGACTAACACCACGTTTTTTCACGGCGTTAATTTCATTCTTTTATGCACGGGGTGCCCGCGATTTTCGCATCGATACCCATCCGGGGAATCTCCCTATGCAAAAGGTGATTGCCAATAATGGCTTTGAAAAGTGTGGTTCAGTTGATATGCTTGAAGCAGAACATATTTCAACAAAGCGTTTTGCCTACCAGCTACTTATTAATGATTAAAGAAAAAGCCGTCAATCAGCTGATTGGCGGTTTTTTTTGAGCTATAATCTTGGCTTAAATTCACTTTTTTAAACTAATAGTGTCCTTAATCTTGTAGGGCCTGGAGGGCCAGATGGTGGGGCCCCTGATTTTTTCGATCTGCAACCCATGTGTAAAAGGTTAAATCAGGATTGGGTAAGAGGGCTAAAATTAAATCGACTTCTTTTTGGTAGTGTTTGGCATAGCCTTTTTGCATGGAACTGACTAAAATTTTTGAATCCGAAACGATTTCAACAAGTTGGCTGGCTTGGAGGATGGCTAATTCTGATTTAATTGCCCAAAGTAAAGCTAAAAATTCAGCTTGGTGGTTATCCTCACAGTCCGCTAAGCGAACTTTTTTTTGGTATTGTTGACCATTTTGAACGAGAACAAGACCAGCACTGGCATGGTGGCTGTCCATTTGGAAAGCAGCATCGATTGCTAAACGAATCACATTTTTATCCTTTCTGGGACTTTTCTTCAATTCTAACAATACCAGAATGCACCAGTAAATGGTAAAATAATAGATGTTTAGATACGGAACAAGGAGAACGTTTCATGCGTATTATTCGCGGTTTTTACCAACCGAAGGCAGACTGGTCCAATATTGCTTGGATTATGTGGCTATCCGTTTTAATCATTAGTCCTATTTGGGCTAGTGAGCTTTTCTATAATATTAATTGGTGGTGGGTAACCTATACCATTTTTATGATTTCGATTGGCCTATGGACTTTTTTGGGACGCAAAGTCATACTTGAAAATCAAACCTTAACGATTAGTAGTGCCTGGATGATGAAAAAACAAGTCATTAACCTGAATGACTCAGCAGTTAATTGGTTTTTTGACCAAAAGGCACTCATTATTGTCATTGGCGGTCGGCCACGGGCCTATCACCTTTCGAAGAGAATGGCGCAAGCGCTGAAAGGAATGGACTAAATGGCTGAAACAACACTGGTCACATTGACAATTGATCAAGAACAGGGCCGATTAGATGCCGTTTTGGGACAGGCAAAACTACCATATTCGCGGTCAACACTGGCTAACTGGATTAAAGCAGGACTCGTATTAGTCAATCATCAAGCCGTGAAACGGTCTTATGTGGTCAAGAAGGGCGATGTTGTTAGCATTAACCCGCCAGCGGTGAAAGAAACGGCACTTGAGGCAGAAAATATTCCCCTTGATATTGTATACGAAGACGATGATTTATTGGTTGTGAATAAGCCGCAAGGGATGGTTGTCCACCCAGCGCCAGGCCATTCTGGGGGAACCTTGGTGAACGCTTTACTCTACCATGCCCCCTTATCAACAATTAACGGTGAATTCCGTCCTGGTATTGTTCACCGGATTGATCGTGATACCTCTGGTTTGCTGATGGTGGCCAAAAATGACCAAGCCCACCATGCCTTAGCTGCTGAATTAAAGGCTCATAAAACGCAAAGAATTTACTATGCGTTGGTCAAGGGCAACTTTGAGGAAAATGAAGGAACGATTGATGCACCAATCGGTCGTCATCCTAAGGATCGTAAGAAACAAGCCGTGATTGGAGATGGCCGTGAGGCCGTGACTCATTTCAAGGTGATTGAGCGTTTTGGCGGTTATACACTGTTAGAATTAGCATTAGAGACCGGCCGAACGCATCAAATTCGGGTGCACCTGGCTTACATTGGTCATCCCGTTGTTGGTGATAGTGTTTATGGTCACCAGGACAAGATTTTTAATATCAAATTACCAGGTCAGCTTCTTCACGCAAAAACGCTTGTGCTGACCCAACCAAAGACACAAGAAGAACTCCGATTTGATTCAGCACTACCGGCTCTGTTTGACCAGGTATTGCAAGAATTGCGTGAAAACCAAGGTTTATAATCGGTGAAAAAATCAGTTAATCGTGTTAATAGGCCCGACAGAAAGGACGAAACATGGCAAATAAAGTAGTGTTAGACCAGGATTCGATGCAACGAGCATTGACTCGAATCACTTACGAAATTTTGGAACGGAATAAGGGTGGTCAAAATCTCATTTTAGTGGGGATTAAGACTCGTGGCGAGTACTTGGCCCACCGAATTGCTGACCGCTTGGAACAACTGGAACAGGTTCAAATTCCTGTGATGGCGATTGATGTCACCAATTACCGTGATGATCACCTGGACAGTGGTGATGATTTGGGCTTGGACCCAGCTGAAAAACTCAACATTGCCAATCAAAACATTGTCTTGGTTGATGACGTGCTCTTTACCGGTCGGACCACTCGGGCTGCTTTGGATGCTTTGATTCAAATTGGACGTCCTCAGGCGATTGCTTTGGCAGTTTTGGTTGACCGCGGTCACCGCGAATTGCCAATCCGGGCTGATTTCGTTGGTAAAAACATCCCAACTGCCCAAAATGAAAAAATTAAGGTAAAAGTCAAGGAATTTGATGGGGAAGACTCGGTTGAAATTGTCCATTAGGACAAGTTAGTTCGTCGTGCCTTTGAAAATCAGGGCTGGAGAGAACCTGATTTTTTCGAAAATAGTAGATAATGAGAGAAAAAGTATGGAACGGCACCTAATTTTAGAGGATGGAACGGTTTTCTCTGGCCAAGGCTTTGGCGCACCAGCGACAACCTTTGGCGAGATTATTTTTGATACCGCTACCTCCGGCTATCAGGAAACAATTACAAATCCAATTTATGATGGGCAAATGATTGTCTTTGCGATGCCAGTTGTTGGCGCCGATGGCATTCATGCGGAGGCCTATGAGTCGACTACACCCAAAATTCGTGGTGTAGTTGTTCACGATTTGGCGGAAGTATCCACTAATCGGCAGCGGCGGATGAACCTGGACCGCTTTTTGCAGCATCATAATATTCCGGGACTGTATGAGGTCGATACGCGTAAGTTAATCCGCCACCTTCGCGAAACGGGCCCGCAAAAAGCGACAATCGTTGATGTTGTCGATGACCACGCAGTTGACCAGTTGGTGGCCACCGTGTTGACAAACAAGCAGGTTCAAAACACGGCTACCCCGAAGGCCTATGCCAACCCTGGCCATGGTTTTCACATTATTGTGATTGATTTTGGTTTAAAACACGGGATTCTGCGAGTTCTTGGTGACTACGATGCCAATGTGACGGTCCTGCCCTATACAACAACGGTTGATGAAGTGTTGACACTGGACCCCGATGGTATTATTTTATCAACTGGTCCTGGTAATCCCGAGGATTTGCCTGATTCGGTCCTGACTTTGATTCGAGTCTTACAGACGAAAATGCCTTTGTTAGGTCTTGGTCTTGGACACGAGCTCCTGGCATTGGCCAATGGGGCTGAAATTCAAGCCTTACCGGCTGAATACCATGGTATGAATCATCCGATCCAAGAAATTATCTCGCAACAGCTTTTTTATGCCCGGCAGGGGCGTGGCTATGTGATTGATGAGCATTCACTAGATGGCAAGAAACTCTTTGTGACCCACCGCGATCTGGTTGATGGATCAATCCAAGGCATTCGTTTGCGCGACAATCCAGCCTTTTCTGTGCAATTCTTTCCGGATGGGGCACCTGGTCCTCTTGAAGCAAACGGAATCTTTGCGGACTTTTTTGAAACGGTAGCAGATTATGTACAAAAAAATAGTTGAAACGCCGGTTAAAAAAGTACTTTTTATCGGTGGTGGCGAAACAGACTTTGGCCTCCAAGGCGAAAGTGATGCCGCAATTTACCAAGTTTTGCCAATTTTAAATGGCCTTGGTTATACAGTGACAGTTTTGGATGATAATCCCTATTCGTTGGCCCTGGAATCACCAGCGGCTACCGGATTTTTGCGGACTTTGACTGTCCAAAACGTAAAGAAAATTATTAAGTCTCAAAAGATTGATGGTGTGATGCCGCTTTTTGGTGGTGTGCGGGCGTTGCGTTTATGGGACCAGGTTGTTTCTGAGTGGCGTGAAGCAGATGGTGTTTTGCCACAAACGCTTGGTTTAGCGGCTAGCGAACTGCACGAGGTTAACGATGGGACTTTACTCTTTGACCGAATTGAGGAAATAGGCCTAAGTGTTACCGCCTCGGCCGTGGTGCAAAACCAAGAAGAAGCGAATGAAATGTTGCGCGATTTGGAATTGCCTTTGGTCATTCGGGCACACAACCCAGTTCAGGGCACGACGAGACAAATTGTTGAGCGCTTGGATGACTTTGACCGCGTTGTTAACCGGGTCATGGGTCAATCATTAACTAACGAGGTGCTGATTGCTAAGGCAATTAATGGTCTCAAAGAAGTCTCTGTCTTGGTTGTTCGTGACCGTGATGGTAACTGTCTTCAGGTCGGAGCCTCTGAAGATATGGATCCAATTGGCATTCATACGGCCGACTCACTCTCAGTTGCGCCGGTTTTGACGGTCTCCGATCAAATTTTGCAGCAAATGCGAATTCAAGCCTTTGCGATTGCTGACTTAATTGGCCTTCGTGGTGTGTTACACGTTCAGTTTGCTCTTGATGAAAAGACGGGTGAAATTTATGTAATTAAGGTTTCGCCTTATCTTGATCATTTGGCGAACCGGATGGCTGTGATGACCGGTTATCCTGTGATGCTGGTAGCAGCGCAGCTGGCCATGGGCAAGAAAATTACCGAGGTCTATTTGCCAAATGCCTTCCATGAAAAAACGGCGATTATGGAGCCGGTGATGGACCATATTGTCGTTAAGTTGCCGGTTTTCTCCTTTGGTGACCTGGAAGCGATGGGCATTAAAGTTAATCGTCAATTGAATTCAGTGCAAAAATCAGTTGGATCGGCTTTGGGATTTGGTCGAACATTTGTGGAAGCGATGGAAAAGGCCATTCGTTCGGCCCACTTCAATAACCGGTCGTTTTCCCCAAAATATATGGCCGATGTCTCGGATGATGAACTGATTCAACAGTTGATTCATCCGCAAGATAACCGAGTTTTGCTCTTAATTGAGGCCTTACGTCGTGGTTATGAAGTCGATGAACTGGCTGAATTAACTAATATTGATGAGTTTTACTTTTACCAACTGAATCGTCTAATCGACATTGAGCGGTCGGTTGACCAGGATAAAATTGATGCCGATGCACTACGACGAGCGAAGAAATTTGGCCTTTCGGATGGCCTGATTGCCCGTT